>JBGTKD010000188.1:0-22932 GCA_041744795.1 Acidimicrobiia bacterium | reverse complement strand
GCGGGTGCACGGATCTCAGCAGGGAAGCTGGGGAGAGTGGCTAGATCGTTGCCGAAAGCGGCCGAGGCGTCGGTGAAGCGGCCTCCTGCCAACTGCATGCCGTCTCCCGAGTCGCCGGCGAGGCGGATGATGACCTTTTCGATTTCGATCGTGTCGGTGGAATGTTCCAGAGTGGCCGTTTCCTCAGTCACGGGCCATCACTTCCTGTTCGTGCGCGTCAAGGGCGCTGGTTGGTTTGGTTGCGGTTCGGTCCTGGCGACCATTCGTTCGAATGCTGGATATTCATCGTCACCCGAAACTCCGTTCTGAACTCGGAGTCGGGCGCCGTCTGTTTGCTCTCAAAGCACGTTCAATCATAGGCGTGCCTGCTGGACAATCCCTGTTCACTCACCGGCCCCCAGCAGTTCACGAGGGTCGTTGGAATACGCCCTCGCGCTCGAGAAGGTGAGCGACTTCCAAGAGCCGATGCTCGGTCCATGGGGCACCGATCAGTTGAAGCGAAGCCGGTGGGCTGCTGCCGGGAAGCGGTCCGACGATCGCGGGGCACCCGAATTGGTTCACTGGAGCTGTGAAGCAAGACAGCACTGGTCGGTAGGGGACGTCGCCTTCGGTCGTCTCGACAGTGTCTCGGCCGATGGTCTTGCGTGTCGTTCCCACGGTTGGAGTGACCAGAAGGTCGAAGGTGCCGAACGCCGCCATCACCCGCTGGCGGGCAAGCGCCCTCCACTCCGTCGCCTGGATGAACTCGTCGAGCGTGACAGCCAATGCCCCTGCCAATCTCTCCGCGACTTCGGGTCCGTACGGTTGTCCCTCTTCGACCCAACGGCGATGAATCGGGGCGATCTCGCCGCCTGCCAGAGCACCGATTTCCTTGCGGTTCGTGACCGTGTCGTCGGTGAATTCTTCTACCTCGGCGCCCAGTGACCGGATGCGGTCAATGGCTACCTCAAAGGCTTCAGCCACGTACTCGGCCACCGGGTTGTCGTCTACCCACGGAACCGGGATGGCGATGCGCAATCCGCGCAGGTCGGGTCGAGTGGCAGAACCCGAAACCACGGGCGCCGGCCAGGACCAAGGGTCTCCGCGGTGATATCCGGCCATCGAGCCGTAAGCCAGGGCGAGGTCGGCAACCGTGCCGGCGAGAGGACCGACAGTGTCCAGTGACGGGGCCAAGGGAAAAACTCCTGAGAGCGGGACTCGTCCGTGCGTCACCTTCAGGCCGAAGATTCCGCACATGGCGGCCGGTACTCGTACGGATCCGCCGGTGTCGGTCCCTATCGCGATCGGGACCTGTCCAGCGGCGACGGCAGCGGCAGAACCTCCGGATGACCCTCCGCATGAGAGCTGAGGATCGAGGGGATTGCGAACCGGGCCTGTCCAGTGGTTTTCGGAACTGAATCCGTATGCGAACTCGTGCAGGACTGTTCGTGAGACGATCACCGCACCGGCCGCTTCCAAGCGCCGAACGACCTCCGCTGATGAGGTCGCCTCGTGTCGGTAGAAGCCCGAACCACACGTGGTGGTTCTGCCCTCGTGATCGATTAGGTCCTTGAGTGCGATTGGGACGCCAGCCAGAGGACCGGGGCTCTTGCCCTGGGCGAGGAAATCGTCGAGTTGGTCTGCTCGTTCCAGCGACCGCTCAGAATCGATCAGTGTGTTGACGTTTAGACGCTCCTGTTGGGCTGACGCCGTGGTGAGCGAGCCTGCCACCGTGTCCCGTACGCTGCGATCAGATCGGACTACCTCCGCGACGATCGTTGCGGCGTCGATCACGACCAGCTCATGTGCTCGCCACTGGGGAAGAACGAGATCCAAGGTCGTCCCGCAGGGACATGCATCTTTTCCCCGTCGGAAGTCGTTAGATCGAACCCAGAACCACCATTGGCCCGGGACCAGGTTCCCTCGACAACCCGACCCTTGGCAAAGACCCACGCGTTTCCGGACCCGATGGACTCGACCGCTCTCGCTGCTCCACCCCCGGGTGGCGGTTGTGCCAGGTAGGTGCGCATCGTTAGGACAACTAGGACATCGGCTGTGATGCGACTTTGCTCGCCGTTGCGGTCGACCCAGTTGTGTTGGACACCGTTGGTCGTTCGCTCGTAGTTGCGTCCCGTCCATCGCCAAACCGCAACCAGGGAGTTCGAGAAGTCGAGGCGGATCTCCCGAGCTCTCTCAGACTCTTCAGGCATGTCGCCAAGTTCCCAGATCGGCTCGGGCGGATCGTCGTCATACCCGCGCTGATCGGCGAGGTCACGCATTGCCTCGGTGCTTCCATAGAGATTGTGCGGTGCAGAGCGGTACTGCACCCTGTAGGTGACTGGACGACCTACATCGCCTATTAACTCGGCGCCGTTGTTCCGGTTCTGGGCCAGCACCCAGTCCTGACCGCCCGACATCACAAGGGGACCACCGAACAACGCAGACACCTGCCAGTCGGTCGGTCGCATTGAACGGATAGGCCCCACCTCCGCAACATCCTCTGTGTGGAACACGGCCACCAAGCGGGTGAGCCCCTCGACTGGCAGTTCGAGCATCACATCAGCGTGGGCGATCCCTGATTGGGGCCGGGCGTCGGCGTGGTTGTCGACCTTGATCACCAGGGCGCGGCGATCGAGAGCGGCGGGGTCATCGATTCGAAGACCGGTCAACGGCGATAACGGGCGGTCGTCGATGGTTGTCGTCGTGGTGGCCCGCGTAGTGGTTGTGGTCGTGGTTGAAAGCGTGGTGGTGACAGGCGATGTCGTCGTTGTCTCGGCCTCGTCGTCGCCCCCACAGGCAGCCACGAGCGCAAGGCAGGCGAGCACACCCAGAAGTTGTTGTCGAGTTGGCCGCATCGGCGGCACCTTAGGGGGCTGGCGGTCGTTCGATCGCGAGCCGATCAAACGCCGCTTAGTGAACCTCGCACTGGAAGCATCGGCGCCGCCGCCTCCGGGTCATCGACGGCGATCGCGACTTCTAGCCCATCGGTATGCGCGCCGAGAATGAAGATCGCTTCGATGTTGATCTCTGCGTCGGCCAGGGCCCTCGCCGCTCTGGCCAGCTCTCCGGGCTTGTTGGCGAGCAGGGCTGCCAAAACAGTGCGCTCCTCGAAAGCCAGGCCAGCCTCGTCGAGCACTCTGGCGCATGCAGCAGGCTGATCGACGATCAAGCGGACGACGCCGTCGCCGTTGTGTCCCCACGCCGCCAAAGCGTCGATGTTCACTCCCGCCGCCGCCAGCAGTTCGGTGAGATGGGCAAGCGCTCCGGGACGATTGTCGAGCCTCACAACGAACTCAGTCATGTCTCCAAACCTAGTCCGAGGTGTCGTGAAGTGGCTGGGGGGTATCAACTTTCCTCCCGCGAGCGCTTCCGTGGGCTGGATGGGACGCCGGCGTCCCATCTAACCGTGGGTAGCGAGGGTCGGGGTCTCTGTGGTGGGGGGCTAGATCGTTTCGAGTTGCAGTGAGAAACGTCTGGCAGCAAGTTTCACTTGGTCGGTGATCCGCTCGGCTTCCCCAATCTGGGGGAACCGGTATGAAGGTCCGTGCGCCGAGATCGCGGCGATGATGCGCCCGTTCCGATCGCGCACCGGCGCAGCCACAGAATTGATCCCCTCGGCGAACTCTTCGTGGATCCAGCAATGCCCTTCGTCTCGTATTGCCATCAGTCGTTTGACGATCAGTTCGGGATCGACGACGGTGAACGGCGTGTAAGGCTGCAGCGGTCGTGACAGGTACTTGGCCAGTTGTTCAGCCGGCCACTCGGACATGATCACCAGGCTGGCCGGTCCGACGTGCATAGGAAGGCTCAGACCCGTGTAGTCGCGAACCTGCACCGGGTTGGGACTCTCCACCTGAGCTACGTAGACGGCGCTGAAACCTTCCGGAATGGTGAGGCCCGCTGCCTCACCGAGGAGCGAGGACAAATGCTCGAGATGAGGCCGCACTGCGGTGGCCATCGCCACGGTCGAGTCGACTGCACCAGCTAGTTCGCTCAGCCCTCCTCCTAGTCGGTACTCGCCGTCTTCGGTTCGTTCCACGACTCCGACGACTTCGAGCGTGGCGAGGAGGCGGGCAACGGTCGACTTTGGCAGTTCGACGCTCTTGGCAAGTTCAGAGACCCCGGCGTTTCCTACCGCCAAGGCCCGGAGGATGACAAAGGCTCGCTCGATGCTCTGGACTGTTGCCATGTCAGTACTCCGACTTCGGTAACTCCGCCTTGCGACGACCTACAAATTCCGCCAGCTCTTCGGAGATCGCGTCGTCGAGCGGCGGTGGCTCGTAGCTTGCGAGCATCGTCTTGCACCGCTCTGAGGCTCTGGTGTTCGAGTCCTTGGACCCCTCTTCGGCCCACTGCTCGAAACTGTTCGCGTCGGCGAGCGCGCTCCGCCAGAAGGCGGTTTCGAAGTTCTCAAGGGTGTGTGCAGTGCCGAGAAAATGAACGCCTGGTTCGTTCTCCCGGAACGCCGACATGCCCTGGCCGTTTTCCGAGAGGTCGATGCCGTCGGCGATCTTGCGGTAGGCGCCCAACTGGTCTGCGTCGAGAATGAACTTCTCATATCCCATGGACAGGCCGCCTTCCAGCCAACCTGCCGCATGGAGGACGAAGTTGGTGCCCGCGAGCATGGTGGGCTGCATCACCGCAGACGACTCGTACGCGGCTTGGGCGTCAGCGATCTTCGACGCACATAAGTGCCCTCCCGTGCGGAACGGGACGCCGAGCCTGCGAGCGAGTGCGGCCACGGCGTACATGACGAGGGCAGTTTCCGGTGTGC
Source organism: Acidimicrobiia bacterium (assembly GCA_041744795.1). Classification (GTDB taxonomy): domain Bacteria; phylum Actinomycetota; class Acidimicrobiia; order Spongiisociales; family ZC4RG35; genus DATHWB01. The sequence goes on along the minus strand of JBGTKD010000188.1, from coordinate 18,179 downwards.
CGAAGGTCGGTGCGCCTGACTGCATGTCCATCGTCGACACGAACGCTCCGAGGATCGCCGGTGCGCCGGGATTGACCAACTGGGAGAAAGCGATTCCGACCATCGACTCGGCGAGAACCTGGGCGCACACAGCGGCGGGAGTCACCGGCGCCATCGCTCCGGCAAGGATGAAGGGCGTGAAGATCGAGGCTTGGCCGTTGCGTGCGTAGACCTCCGCCGCGCCGAGCATCGTTCCATCCCAAGACAGGGGCGACGCGGCGTTTATGAGCGAAGTCATCACCGCTCGGCCAGCGAGGTCGCCGCCGAAGGCGATCCGTGCCATGTCGACTGAGTCCTGAGCCCGGGCGGCAGCGGTGACCGAACCCATGAATGGTTTGTCGGTGTAACGGATGTGGGCATCGATCATGTCCAGGTGCCTGGTTGTGACCGGTTCGTCGACCGGTTCACAGACTGTCCCTCCCGAGTGGTGGAGCGACGGTGTCATATAGGTCAGCTTCACGAAGTTGCGGAAGTCCTCGATGGTTGCGTACCGACGCCCGCCGTCGATGTCGCGCACGAACGGCGGTCCGTAAGCCGGTGCGAAGACTGTGGCGGTTCCGCCGATCTCGACGGACCGCGCGGGGTTACGTGCATGCTGGATGTAGCCCGAAGGCGTGGTCGCGGTGACGATCGAGCGGACTAACCCTCTAGGAAAGCGCACTCGCGTCCCGTTCACGTCGGCTCCTGCATCAGCGAACAGCTTGAGTGCCCCTGGGTGGCCGGATATCTCCATTCCGATCTCTTCGAGGATCGTGTCTGCGTTGTGTTCGAGGAGTTCGAGGCCCTCCTCGGACAGGACCTCGAACGGAGCTAGGCGCCTGGTGAGAAAGGGGACCTCTTCGATGGCCCTGGAGGCTCGGGCAGCCTGTCGGGCCGCTCTTCCACCGCTTCGTTCGCGTCGTTCTGTCATCAGTGTCTTCTCCTTCGCCCTCGGGTGGCAGCACCCACGACGTGTACGGGCATCTCCATCACGTCCGCCAGATGGGGGGTGAGTGCTGTCGCATGGGGTATTGCCATCGCCGCAACGAAGGCATCCTGGAATCCGGTGACGGTTGCGGTCTCGATCTTTTCGATGCTTCGAGTTACCTGTTCGATTTCGGTTCTGGCCTTATGGGAGAGAAGCGCGATCATTGCCCCTGTGCCGGCTGCGTTGCCCGCAGGGTGGACTGCGTTGAGATCGCAATCGGGGATCATCCCGAGGGCCATTGCATAGGCGGGATCGATGTGGGCGCCGAAAGCTCCTGCGAGCCGGACGTCGTCCACGCCGTCGACCCCGAGGTGTTCGACGAGCAGGTCGATACCGGCTCGAAGAGCAGCTTTGGCGAGCTGGATCGCCCGGACATCGTTCTGGGTGACGTAAAGCTCTGGTTCGTCCCACATTCTGTAGGAGGCAGTGCGCCCATCGTTTACCAGACGAGGGTGGTCGAGGTCTGTTCGAATTACTCCGTTGCGATCGATGATGCCCGCGAGATACAGCTCGACTACTGCCTCGATGATCCCCGATCCGCAGATTCCGGTGACCCCATGCAGAGCTATTGCCTGTGCTGGCTCAGGTTCGGACGACCATCCATCGACACCGATGATCGAAATGGTTGGTTCGAACGTGCTGGCGTCGACCCTGATGCGTTCGATGGCCCCCGGGGCGGCTCGTTGGCCCGCCGAAATCGCGGCCCCCTCAAATGCCGGCCCGGTGGGAGAGGATGCTGCGAGTAGCCGGTCTGAGTTGCCGAGGACGATCTCGGCGTTGGTCCCCACGTCGACCAGAAGCTGAATCTTTTTGGATCGATGCGGTGCCTCGGAAAGCACGCACCCCGCGGTGTCGGCCCCAACATGGCCAGCGATACACGGGAGTCCGTAGACACGGGCACCGGAGTTGGCATCGATGTCGAGCCATGAAGCCCTCACGGTCAGCGCTCCGGTCGTCACGAGAGCGAAAGGAGCGGTTCCGAGCTCGCGCGGATCGAATCCGAACAGCAAGTGATGCATGATCGGGTTGCCCACGACGGTGAGCTCCAGAACGTCGCTGCGTTCGACTCCCGCGTCTACACACAGTTCGCCGAGAATTTCGTCGACTGCCGATCTCACAATTGTCGTGAGCACTTCGGCACCGCCCTCGTTCATCATGATGTAGGAGACCCTGCTCATGAGATCCTCGCCGTAACCGATTTGTGGATTCATCCTTCCGGCCGAAGAAAGGATCTCTCCGGTGGCCAGATCGCAGAGGTGGCCCGCGATCGTGGTCGAGCCGACATCGAAAGCTGCTCCCAGGATCCGATCTTCGAATCCCGGCCAGATCGCTACGACATCCGAGGAATCCCTCACTGCGACCGTCACCTGCCACTTACCCTTGCGCAGCGTCTTCTGGAGGTCCATGAGGACGTGATCGTCGACCCCCAATCCGGTGAGACTCCAGTCACGTTCAAGAGCGGCCAGAAGTCGCTCAGCGTCGCCTGTAGGGCTCTCGAGATCGGGAGGTTCGACCTCGACGTAATGGAGCTTGGTGATCGGGTCGACGGGCAGCGATGCCACTTCGGGTCGCTTGCGCACTACCTGGCGGTGGACCTGGCTCTCAGGAGGTATGTCGATCACGACGTCATCGACGATGAGCGCCGCACAACCGAGTCGGTTCTCTGCACCCAGGGGTCGCTTGCCGCGATAGATCGTCTCGGTTGGGCCGGGTGGGCTGAGCCTGGTGACCTCTGCGGGAATCCCTGGTGTAGATCCGATTCTGACCTGGCACCTGCCGCATATCCCTCGCCCACTGCATATCGAGTCGAGGTCGACACCCAGGCTGCGGGCCGCATCGAGCACACTCGTACCCGCGGTCACTTGGGTCCGCCGCCCGGCCGGGAGGAACACGACCTCTGGCATCAGGCTTCCGGTCTCGCTCTCCGTCGTCCGGTTCTGCGACTGTCTACTTCGCCTTCCGGTGGAGGAACCCGGTGCACACGGATCCACCTTGCGCAGTCTGGATCGTTTCCGGCGAGAACGTCCGCAGCGAGGACGGCCGTCCTCACCTCGGATTCCAGCGGGTTGGTTATCGCCGATGTCATTCCGCTGGCGATCGCCATAGTGAGAAACGCCGAGTTGATACTGGGCCTGTTGGGAAGTCCGAAGCTGATGTTCGACGCGCCGCAGGTCGTATTGACGCCTAGTTCTTCTCGTAGGCGGCGAACGAGGGAAAAGACCTGTCTCCCGGCGTAGCGCATCGCACCGATCGGCATCACCAGGGGATCGACGACGATGTCTTCGTGGCCGATCCCATAGTCAGCGGCTCTGGACACGATCTTCTTCGCTACCGCGAATCGCACGTCGGGATCCTCCGATATGCCAGTTTCGTCGTTGGTTATCGCGACCACGGCCGCCCCGTGCTTGGCAACGAGGGGGAGCACCCGTTCCATCTGTTCGTCCTCGCCTGTCACGGAGTTCACGAGAGCCTTGCCCTGGTAGACGGATAACCCGGCCTCGAGAGCTTCGACGATTGACGAGTCGATCGAGAGGGGAACGTCGACGAGGGACTGAACGAGCTTGATCGTGGAGGCAAGGATCGCGGGCTCGTCCGCCAGCGGAATGCCTGCGTTGACGTCGAGGATTCTCGCTCCTGCCGCTACCTGCGCGATTGCGTCCGCTTCCACCCGGCTGAAGTCACCGGCCTTCATCTCTTCGGCGAGCATCTTGCGCCCGGTGGGATTGATCCGCTCCCCGATGATGGCGAAGGGGCGATCAAACCCGATCACCACTTCGCGCGTGGCCGAACTGATCACGGTGTGGGTCATCTGTCCTCCTCGACACCCGAATCGGCGATTAGACGCTCCAGTCGGATCCGGTCGTATTCGTTTTCGATCCTCGCCGCCTCGTCGTGTGCTGCCTTGTCGAGGTCGTCTTCGCAGTCCCGAGTAGCGCGGGTCCACTCTTCTAGATAGGTGTCGGTTCCGATCAGCCCGCCATTCATCGCAGCCCGGTCGATGGCGAGCTGGAAACGCTGGGATAACTCGACACGTACCTTCGTCCGCCCTTCGGAGGCGACGACCTGGGCAGGGATGTTCCGCCACGAGATGACTGTCAACTGGGCGCTCATGCTGCGTCTCCTGACAAGGTGATGGTGAGGGGTTGGAGCCCCGTTGGAACATGTTCGAACGCAAGACCAAGCCTGGTTGCTGCCAGGCGTGCCGCCTCGACCGCATCGGCGTTGGAACGCTGGGACAAAAAGACCAGCCGTCGGTAGTTGCCGAAATAGGTGTCGCGAAGCTCCGGATGCCTATCAAGACCCAAACCGCGCCACACGAGCAGGTCAAAGTTTCTGAGGAGGAAGTCGGTGAGATAGAAGGTTCCAGGCTCAGCGTCTTGAATCGCCGCGAAGGCATCGGATCCTGCGAAGAGCTCATAGCAATGCGCGCCAGGGAGCCTCTCGATTCCGATCTCGTTTAGAGCGGCATCGAGCAGCCCGCCGGTACCGCAATCTGCGTAACCAACCAGGATGCGGTCGTCCGGATAGGCGGCAATTCGTTCGAGCACCGCATCGGTGATCTTCTCGGGTGTGTTGTGCAGGGGAGCGGGCAGTGGGTCGATTACCACGTCGACGCCGAGGGCGAGATAGGCCTGCTTCAGTTCTGGAGCGATGGCCCCGCATGCGATCACACGCAGCCGGTCAGTCACCGTCAGTCCTCGCCAGATGTGAGGCGGCGAGCGAGAACCAACGCCTCGGCGGTCTCAGCGGCGACAGCTGCGTCCCGGCAATAGGCGTCGGCGCCGATGGCGGCTCCGAACTCCTCGTTCAAGGGGGCTCCGCCGACGAGAACGATGTAGTCGTCGCGAATCCCCTTCTCGACCATCGTGTCGAGGACCACCTTCATGTACGGCATGGTGGTGGTGAGAAGTGCAGACAAGCCGAGAATGTCGGGCTTATGTTCCTCGAGCGCCGCGAGATATTCATCGACGTCGGTGTTGATTCCCAGGTCGATCACTTCGAATCCGGCGCCTTCGAACATCATGCCGACCAGGTTTTTGCCGATGTCGTGGATGTCGCCTTTGACGGTGCCGATCACGACCTTCCCGATCGTCCGGGCGCCGGTCTCGGCGAGGATCGGGCGCAATAGGGCCATTCCGGCCTTCATGGCGTTGGCGGCGAGCAACACTTCGGGCACGAAGAGGATGCCGTCTCGGAAGTCGATCCCGACGATTCGCATTCCCTCAACTAGTGCGTCGTTGAGGACGCGCGAAGCGTCCCATCCGCGGTCTAGGAGAATCTGGGTGGCCTCGGCGATCTCTTCGGCCATGCCGTCATAGAGATCGTCGTGCATCTGTTCGACGAGTTCCTCATCGTTCAGAGTGGAAAGGTCCAGCTCTTGGTCGCTCATATCACCTCGTGACGGGAACGCTCTCACGATGTGGATCGTGGCGTAGTGGAATCGTACCTTTACCGGACGTCTATGTCGATGAAACGAGCAAGGATTTTTCTAGCTCATTCGACCAATCTGGTCGCTCTCTGCCGAGAGTATGACGCGTTCCACGATGTGGCCCAGAACCGCTCAGTGGGGCGGATCAGATGACGCCCGACACGGAGGCCTCGAAACGTCTCACATGGCTGCGGGCTGCCAGTGCCGCAGCCTCGGCGTCGCGCCGCAAAATGGCTGCAAGTAGAACGCGGTGTTCTTCGACGTGGCTGGATATGTCGTTGAGGCGTTCCATGTACAGATGCCATAGGCGCAGCGAGAGGTTGTGATACATCTCGGCCGTCGATGCGAGGAAGTGGTTGTGGGCGGCGGCGTAGATCGTCCTATGGATGGCTGTGTCGAGTTCGATCGGTTTGCGGGTGCCGCGCGTTTCGACACGACTGAGGAGACGACCGAGCGCCACGCGGTCGGACTCAGTCGAGCGAGTGGCTGCCTGTGACGCAGCCAGGGTTTCGAGTTCAGATCGAACGTCGGTGATGAGCGCCAAATCGCCGATGTTGATGTCAGTCGCGAACGTCCCTCGCCGCGGGTAGATAGCCACGAGGCGCTGCATCTCTAACCGGTGGATTGCGTCGCGTAGTGGGGTTCTCCCGACTCCGATCGATCTCATGAGGTCGGCCTCGACCAGCGGGTGGCCAGGTGGGATCTCCAGTCTGACCAGCAAGTCCAGCAGCGCCTCGTATGCAACCTCCGCCTGGGAAGCTGGGGCCTTGATCATCAGAAGATCCTACACGACAACTGATAGATGACAGATATATCAGCAACAACTAGGATCAGCGGACTGTCGAGTCGAGGAGTCGAAATGGCCGACCTGCCTTCCAAGGCGAGAGTCGTGGTGATTGGTGCGGGAATCGTGGGGAACTGCCTCGTGGGGCATCTCGCCGACCTCGGATGGACCGACATGGTTCTCCTCGACAAGGGGCCTCTGCCCAACCCGGGCGGTTCAACCGGGCATGCCTCGAACTTCATCTTTCCAACCGATCACAACAAGGAAATGGCAGTCCTCACCCTCGAGAGTCAGCGTCAGTACGAGGAGATGGGTGTCAACACCGAATGCGGCGGGATCGAGGTGGCCAGGACCGAAGAGCGTATGGAGGAGTTGCGGCGACGCATGACCTCGGCAAAGGCGTGGGGTATCGAATCAGAGCTCCTCACTCCCGCTGAGGTCAAAGCACTGGTCCCGTTCCTCGATGAGTCAGTCATCCTCGGAGGGTTCCATACTCCCAGCGTCTCCGTCGTCGACTCGCTTCGTGCTGGCACGCTGATGCGCGAGAAGGCCGTCGCTGCTGGTGCTCTCGCGATCCATGCCAATACAGAAGTCCTCGACCTCGAAACCGCACCGACACCCTTCGGACGTCCGCGCATCAGCGCCGTGGTGACCGACAAGGGCACGATCGAGGCTGACTACGTAGTCGTGGCCTGCGGAGTTTGGAGTCCACGCATCGCCAGTATGGCGGGCGCAACGATCCCTCTCACGCCTGCGGTCCACCAGATGGCCGACGTCGGCCCCATCGATGTCCTTCAGCAGACCGGGAACGAAATCGGCTACCCGATCGTGCGTGACATGGACACCTTCATGTACGAACGGCAGTCCGCCGGGTCGATGGAAGTGGGTTCCTATGCCCACCGCCCGATCTTCCACCGCCCCGACGACATCCCCTCAAACGAAGAAGCCGCCCTCTCGCCAACCGAGATGCCATTCACCCAGGACGACTTCGACGCCCAACTCGAAGACGCTCTTGAGCTCATGGGCGAGATCCTCGAGACCGCTGAGATCCGTTACGCCATCAACGGTCTGCTTTCTCTCACTCCTGACGCCATGCCCGTTCTGGGAGAGACCGTCGAGGTCGAAAACCTCTGGTCTGCTGCTGCGGTCTGGATCAAGGAAGGTCCGGCGATCGCCCAACTCCTCGCAGAGTGGATGACTCACGGATATCCTCACATCGCTGACCCGCACGGATCTGATATCGCCCGGCTCTACGAGCACGAGCGCACGGTTCATCACATCGAGGCTCGCTCGGCGGAACACTTCAACAAGACCTACGGAATAGTGCACCCGCGAGAGCAGTGGGCATCCGAGCGGGGGGTGAACCGGGCTCCTTTCCATGGCCGGACGGAGGCTCTCGGCGCAGAGTTCTTCGACGCCCGCGGCTGGGAGCGTCCGCACTGGTATGAGTCAAATGCTGATCTAGTGGAACGCTACGCGGTGGCCGACCGGGACCACGAGTGGGACCGGCGTTGGTGGTCTCCGATCATCACGGCCGAGCACCTGCACATGCGCGATCACGTGGCCATGGTGGACCTGTCCGCTTTCCAGGTCTTCGAAGTGAACGGCCCCGGAGCGCTCGACTACATCGAAGCGATGACCGTGAACAAGTGCGACAGGCCGGTCGGCTCCTCCGTCTACACGCCGGTGCTCACACCGACAGGCGGCTTCCGGACCGACCTCACCGTTCTGCGCGTCGGCCATGACCGCTTCCGAATCGTCACCGGTGCGTTCGACGGGGGTCGTGACGAGTATTGGTTCAGGTGCAACCTCCCTGGCGACGGATCGGTTCAGTTCACGAACCTGAGTTCAGCGGTGACGACTATCGGAGTTTGGGGTCCCAAGGCCGAGGCGCTCGTTTCGGGTTTGACCGAGTCAGACCTCAGCCTGGCGGCTTTCCCGTACGGAACGACCCAGGAGGTTCTGATCGACGGTATTCCAACGCGGATGCTGCGCATCTCCTATGTAGGAGAGAACGGTTGGGAGATCACCGCCTCGATACCTCACGGTTTGCGGCTCTGGGACGCGCTGTGGGGGGCCGGCCAGAGTCATGATGTGCGACCAGTCGGCGCCGGTGTCTACGGGGCGACAGGTCGCCTTGAAAAGGGGTACCGCCTGATGGGTGCCGAACTCGAGTCCGAGTACTCACCGGTCGAGGCTGGACTGTCTCGACCCCGTGTCAAGGACGCCGACTTCATCGGCAAGGAGGCCTACCTGGCCTCCAGAGCCGAAGAGCTGGTCACCCACATGTGCACGCTCACGGTCGAAGATCACACAGATTCCGCGGGCCGACGGCGATACATGACCGGTGGCAACGAGCCGATTCTGACCGTCGATGGTGATCGGATCGTCGACGCCAAGGGTCGCGTGTCTCGGGTCACCAGCGCAGGCAACGGGCCCTCGCTCGACAAGTACCTGCTGATGGCCTATCTCCCGCCGGAACACGCGGTGGAGGGCAACGAGCTCCGGGTCATGTACATGAACGAACTGTTTCCCGTCCGAGTTGCCCGGGTCGGCAGCCAGCCGCTGTTCGATCCCGATGACACCAGGATGAAGGGCTGATATGCGCGTCCTCGTTTGCGTCAAGCGCGTCCCCGCCCCTGGCGCCCGCATCGTGATCTCCCCCGATGGGAAGTCGCTGGATACCGCTCACCTTGGCTTCACCATGAGCCCGCACGAGGAATGCGCTGTGGAAGAGGCTGTCCAGATAGTCGAGAGGGAAGGTGGTCACTCAACTGTCCTCACCCTCGGACCGACGCAGGCCGAGGATCAGTTGCGATACGCCCTCTCCTTGGGTGTCGATGCAGCAGTGCTCCTCCCCACCGACGGGTCCGATTGGGATCCGCAGCGCACGGCATCTTCGATCGCATCTGCGATATCGGGGATCGAGTCAAGGGATGGCGCGTTCGATCTCATCCTCTTCGGAAACGAGTCCGCCGACTCGGGCGGGTTCCAGGTCGGGATTCGAGTCGCTCGGGCGCTGGACCGTCCGGTGATCAACGGAGTCAAGGGGATCGAGTTCTCGGATGGGATGGTCGTTGCTCGAAGGCCGTTTGACGGCGGTTTTGAGGAATACCGCATCCCCCTTCCGGCAGTTCTCGGCGTGAAAGAGGGTTTGAACCTTCCCCGATATCCGACCCTCAAAGGTCGCCTCGGTTCCAAGAAGGCTGAGGTCGAGTCGGTCGAGCCCACAGGGCAAATTGGTGGTCTGGCGACGATGGAGTTCCGTCCGCCGAAGGAGCAAATCACCGAGACGGTCGTACTTGGTCACGGCCCGGAGGCTGCCCCAAGGGTGGTCGAGATCCTTGCCGAGATCGGGGTGCTCTGATGTTGCTGGTCGTTGTCGAACACGACAGGGGGGTCCTCGCGGAAGCCGCGCAGGAGGCCTTGACGGCGGGACGAGGTTTAGCCACAAAGTTGGGCGTTGCGATGCACGCCGCGACGGTCGGCGCGATGGCCGACGACTTGGCAGGTGAGGTTGCTGCTCACGGTGCCGAAGTCGTCCACCAGGTCCATCATCCGATCCTCTCCGACTACGGATCGGAGGCCTGGGGTGAAGCTATTGCCCAACTCGCGCTCACCGAAGGAGCGGGTGCGGTCGTGACGACCGGCACCGACCGGGGCAATGAGGTGATTGCCCACGTCGCTGCACTCATGGAGCAACCCTTCGCTGCCAACTGCCTTGAAGTGGATCCCGGGTCACCCTGGGAGGTGACCCGGCTCAGATGGGGTGGCTCACTCCTCGAACGGGCCTCGCTCGATGGAGCGGTCCCTCTGCTCACGTTTGCCCACCACACAGTCGAACCGACGCCGAGTCCTGGCGCCGGCGAAACCCGGGTGTTCAGCCCTGAGTTGGATGACTCGCTGGCGCGCACAGTGGTAGTGGATCGCGTGGTTCTGACCACGGGTGTCACTTTGGCCACGGCCCCAGTGGTGGTCAGCGGTGGTCGGGGCGTCGGCTCGGCAGAGGGTTTCGGCCCCCTGGAGGAACTCGCCGAACTTCTGGGTGGGGTTGTCGGGTGCTCTCGAGTGGTGACCAACAACGGCTGGCGGCCACACACCGATCAGGTGGGTCAGACCGGCACGCGGATCGCTCCGGAGTTGTACATCGCCTGTGGCGTGTCGGGTGCGATCCAGCACTGGGTGGGTGCGATGGCCTCGAAGCGAATCCTTGCGATCAACACCGACGCCGAGGCGAACATGGTTGCGAAGGCTGATTACGCGATCATCGGCGACCTCCATCAGGTGGTGCCTGCGATTGTCGAAGCGATCAAGGCAGCCAAGAGCCGCTGATGTAGGGACGCGCCGAAGGCTGCTAAGCCTTCCCCGGCCCCATCCGATCCGTACACTCCGCGCCCAGCGAGGAGAGGGTCGGATGCCACGAGAAGGATCGACCCGGGCCGCTAGACGAGCGTCCCGGGGGGGAGGCACGCTGCATCAGCTCCCGTGGCAGAGGGTCATAAACTCGTACGCACCGGTCGAGGTCCTTTCCGAAGAAGCCGTCGAGCTGATTCACTCGGCTTCTCTCGACATCCTTCGCACAACGGGGATGGATTTCCTACATTCCGAGGCCACGGCGGTTCTTGCTGCCCACGGTGCGGATGTGGACGGGCCGAGGGTGAGATTCGATCCAGACCTTGTCTTGGAGTGGGTGGGTAAAGCCCCTTCGGCATTCACCCTGCATGCTCGCAATCCTGAGCACAACGTGGGTATTGGTGGTCGCGATGTCGTGTTTCTCTCCGTCGCCAGTGCCCCGAACGTGTCGGACCTGGACAACGGTCGTAGGCCAGGAACGATGGCCGACTTCGACAACTTCGTTCGTCTCACCCAGTACTTCAACACGGTCCACAGTTTCGGTGGTTATCCAGTCGAACCCCAAGACGTCGCCCCGTCCGTTCGCCACCTGCATGCGCTCTCTTCGTTTGTGACTCTCACCGACAAGTCCTGGCACGCCTACTCGCTAGGACGACAGCGGATCCTCGACGCCATAGAGATCATCCGAATAGCCCGAGGCATTGATATGGACACGCTGGTTCGTGAGCCATCGATCCATACGATCATCAATACCTCGTCCCCCTTGCGACTCGATGGCCCAATGATCGAAGGGATGATCGAGATGTTGCGTCACGGTCAGGTCGTGGTGGTCACGCCGTTCACCTTGGCGGGGGCTATGGCTCCCGCCACTGTCGCCGGAGCGCTTGCGCTTCAGAATGCCGAGGCATTGGCTGGCATCGCATTCGGTCAGATGGTGGCCCCTGGTGCGCCAATGATCTACGGCGGATTCACCTCGAATGTCGACATGAAATCCGGTGCTCCGGCCTTTGGAACTCCGGAGTACTCCAGGGCCGCCATGGCCGGTGGGCAGTTGGCTCGTCGATACGGATTGCCGTATCGAACTTCCAACGCCAATGCCGCCAATGCCGTCGACGCTCAGGCTGCCTATGAGTCACAGAACTCGCTTTGGGGTGCGGTGCTGGGAGGGGGGAACTTCATCATGCACGGGGCGGGCTGGATGGAGGGAGGTCTAGTTGCCTCTTTCGAGAAGTTCATCATCGATGTGGAATTGCTCCAGATGATGTCCGAGTTCCTGAAACCGTTGCGCGTCGATGCCGACACGCTTGGGTTGGATGCGATCGCTGAGGTTGGGCCCGGTGGGCACTTCTTCGGTTCCCAACACACCCTCGACCGGTATGAGGATGCCTTCTACTCGCCGATCCTCTCCGACTGGCAGAACTTCGGATCTTGGACCGAATCCGGATCGCTCACAACCGAGGTACGGGCAGCAAAGATCTGGAAACAGGCGCTTTCTGAATACGAGGAACCTGCGTTAGACGACTCAATTCGCTCCGAACTCGACGACTTTGTCAGCCGGCGGGTGTCTGAGGGCGGAGTTGGCTGACCTCCTCGAGGTCCTCGGAGTTCGTGACGAACACCGCCGTCAGGACGAACAGCCCAAGCCCGATACGAAACAATGTTCGTCCGCTCAGGAATGCAGGCTTTTGTTGGCTGTGTTTGTCATGACCACACAGTGGGCCACGGCGTTCCGCACGACCTTCCGGGAACTTCCTGTACCGATGGCGGGCGTGGTTGGGTCGACGAAGAAGTGCAGGTGACCATCGTGGACCGTGCCGGATTCGGTTCGGGGATAGTCCTCGCCGCGGGGATCGGCGTGTTCGCTGGTGAGATCGGTTTTTTTTTTGTTTACGTCCTTCCAGACCCGGGTAAGAAGGGGTTGGGAGCGGAACGTCTATCCACTTAAGGGGAACAACGATGAGAAAGACCATCACCATTTTCGCAGCATTGAGCCTGATGCTTCTAGCACTTCCGGCTGCTGCTCACGAAGGGGCTCACACTGGATCACAGTCAGAAAGAGTTCGTACTTTTCAGTACTCACTTGATGCCATTGCGGATAACAACGTCAACCCTACGGGTGGCACAGTCAAGTTGACAGCTCTACCCAACGGAACAATCAAGGTCCAGATCAAGGCGTGGGGACTAGCCCCAGACCTGGTGCACCCATTGCACATACACGCCATAGCAGACGGGGACGGGGGTTTTGTTGCCGGGACTTGTCCGACCATTGCGGCAGACGGTGTCCTCGGTCGTCCGATGAACGGGCTTATCGACACGGTTGAGGGGATTCCAAGCTATGGGGTCGTTGTGCAGTCGCTGACGACTGTCGGTGATACGAGCCCAGCCTCGGGCCTTGCCGTCGATCGGTTCCCTGTAGCCGATTCGAAGGGAATGCTCCGTTACAACCGGACCTTCACTCCGACCGATTCGGCGATATGGGAGGATCTTGGAGATGTGCAGGTCGTGGCCCATGGTATTGACCTGAACAGCAACGGGGTTTACGACTTCGAAGCCGGAGTATCGGCTCTTAGTCCCGATGTCCCGCTCGAAGTCACCATCCCCGCCTTGTGCGCGAGTCCCGGTAGCTGACCGGCCTGTTCCGGGCTGTACTCCGCTTTCGAGTCCGGTAGAGAGTCGCCCCTTCGGGGGCGACTCTTCTTTTTGGGGGGGCGACCCGCCGGTGGAGATGGGTCTACCGGGTGGACCTGCCCTGAAGATCGGGCGACCGCGCCCTGCGCGGATTAGCGCGCGCTTTGCTTGCTCAAATCGCTCGCCCGCCATTCACTTCGACTTAGAGCCGTTGTTACGACCGAGACCTATGGCCAGCCACGTCGACCGGGTTGGCACGTTCAGGAAGCGGCCCTTGTCCACATCCATCGACCTGCGCACGATCAGTCGATAGGCGATGAACATCGCAAAGGCGCTGTGCAGAGTCAGGTGGAACAGCCAGAACCCATCAACACCCAACGCGCTCATGGTTAAGGAGGCGCTCACCGGACCGAGAACGGCGCCAGCCCCGTTCGAGAACATGAGGACTGCGCTGGCGGCAACCAGTCGCTCCGGTGGTAGAGCGTCGTTGGTGTGGCTCACGCCCAGCGAGTACATCGGGAACGAGAAACCACCGAAGAGGAACGCTCCCAACATGGCAACCGGTGACTGTGGATCTGTCATCCAAAGCAGGGCGGCCACCGCGGCCGCGCCGGAGGTCGCCAACAACAGGACCTTGCGTCGTGAAACGCGGTCCGACAGTGCCCCGATCGGCCATTGGAAGACGACGCCTCCGATCAGCGCGGAAGCCATGAACGACGAGATTCGGCCAATCCCCAGCCCGGAGTTGGCGGCCCAGACCGCCCCCATCCCGAACAGCGCTCCTCCCGATATTCCCGCGACCGCCACACCCGACATTCCGAGGGGGACAACCCGGAAGACATCGCGAAACGGGAGTCCCCGTTCGGGAGGTTGGACAGCTGGCGCGTTGCTTGGAGCCAGAGCGATGGGTACGACAGCCATCGAAACGAGCACCGATGCGAGGACGAATAGTTCGTAGCTCGCTGGATCTGCGAGGTTGAGCAGTAGTTGTCCAGCGGCGAGCCCGCCGCTCACGATGACCATGTAAATCGAAAGGACCCGCCCCCTGTTCTCGTTGGCCACGACGCCGTTGAGCCACGACTCGGCGACGATGTAGAGGCCGGCCAGACAGAACCCGGTGACCATCCGCACTCCGAACCAGAGAACCGGGTCGACGAACAGCGTGTACACCAGCAGGCCGATCGAACCGAGCGAGGCCAGCCCCGAGTAGACCCTCACGTGGCCAACCGCTCCCACGAACCTCGGTACGAGGGCAGCACCGCCCAGGAACCCCACGTAATAGCCAGTCATCACGATTCCCGTGACGGCTGTCGAGAAACCTTCGATGTCTGCCCGCAGGCCGACGAGGCTCGATTGGAGGCCGTTGCCGACCATGAGAAGGGAGAGGGCCACGAAGAGCGGCCACGCTCCCCGGGCTGCGGTACGAGTCATGTCGTCGCCACGCTAAACCGCACAACGCCTCGCTAGTCGCGTTACCGTTATGACTGCGCCGATTTGATCGTCAGCTTGCTGGGCGCATGACAAATTCAGCTAAAGCGGCGGTCGAATGACCGCCCAGCAGAGATCCGCTGCGGCGGTCGTTTCGTTTCCAGGAGCGACCCGTCGGCATGACAACCGACGATCGGAGGAAGCGATGAAACGATTCGAATCAGCGTTGGCCGGTGACCGCGTGCTGGTGGCTGACGGGGCGATGGGCACGACCCTCTTCTCACTGGGTTTGGAAGGCGGTGGATGTCCGGAGCTCCTGAACGTTGAGCGTCCGGCGTTGGTGGGCGATGTACACCGCCGCTTCATCGCCGTCGGCGCGGACTTGGTCCTCACGAACACTTTCGGCGGGAATGGAAGGCGTCTCGCCCTGCACGGCGCTTCCCATCGTGTGCAAGAACTCAATCACGCTGCAGTGGACGTTGCCCATGAAGCCGGTGCCGCGGAGGGGACGCTCATCGCCGGTTCGGTAGGCCCGACAGGCGACTTGTTGGCTCCGCTGGGGAATCTCACCCATAACCAGGCCGTTGAGGTCTTCGCCGAGCAGATGGATGCACTCGTCGAAGCGGGGGTGGACGTCATATGGATCGAAACCCTCTCCTCACTGGAGGAGTTGGCTGCTGCTGCCGAGGCGGCAGCCGGGTTCGACGTCCCAGCCGCGGCCACTTTGAGTTTCGACACTGCCGGCAAGACGATGATGGGAGTCTCGGGCGGGGACGTGTCGGCGTGGGCAGCCTCCGACCGGACGCTGGCCGCAATCGGGGCGAACTGCGGCATCGGACCGGGCGATGCAGTGGCGGCCGTCTTCGATATGACCGCGGTCGATCCCTCGGTTGTGGCAATCGCCAAACCGAACTGTGGGATGCCTCTCTATGAGACCGATCGTCTCGTCTACCCGATCGGTCCCGAAGGTATGGCCGACTTCGTCGACATGGCTGTGCGGTCCGGGGCGCGGATCATCGGCACATGCTGTGGTTCGATGCCGGATCACATAGCGGCCGTGCGGGCCGCTGTCGACGGGTCCACCTCCGGCGCTCGCCCGAGTCGCATTGAGATCGAGGAGCGCCTAGCGGCTCGTCCCGTCGCCGCCGTAGCGCCTCAGCGCCGGCGGCGCAGAGGATGATCCACCGGATGCGCCGGCGAAGGGTCACCAAGAACTGCTTCTTCCCAGCCGCGCAGACTGTTCACTCGGGCTAGCCGTGTCGCCCGGTACAGATCCTCAACGGGTGTGGAACGCTCCTTGAGCCGTCCGCTCTTTATCAGTTCGCCTCGTGCAACCCCAGGTAGGGCACCGTCTTCGAGAGGGGGCGTGATCCAGGTTCCATCTATCTCGGCACACAGCGTGGCGATCGTCGTGTCGGCGACGAGTCCGTCAACGGTTACCAGCACCACATCGTCTGCCTCTGGATGCCGGGACGCGGCGTCGTCGTAGACGGAGCGTTCCGTTGTCTTGTGGCGCAGCATCGGGTCGCGTGGATCGAGGCCCACTGTGTCGATTGCCAACGTGACTTCCGCGATCGGCGGTGGGGCGGGAGCGGTCTCGGTCGAGATCGTGCCGTCACGGGCGAGGAGTAGACGCACTCTCGTGTTCGTCGCGAGATTGCGGATGGCGGCGTCGAGTGCGCTGCGCACTTCTGCGGGATCTAACGGGACGTCGAAGTACCAGGCGGAGCGGCCGAGGCGTTCCAAGTGGGCCGTGAGGTTCCGGTAGCCAACGGCGGGGGACCAGAGCATCGTCTCCAGCAGAGAGAAGTCTGTGGCGCGCCTGTCCAGGACCCTGGCCTTCAACAGCGCCTCCTGGTATTCACCCCCTGGCGTCGAGTCGTAGGTGACGCCTCCCCCTGTCCCATAGAACGCGGTGGCCGTTCGGCGATCGATTGCGACTGTGCGGATCGCCACGTTGAAGGCCCACTCCGGCCCGCCGGGCCGCGGACCTCCGTAGCCGACGGTCCCGCAGTAGACGCCGCGCGGGTTCGATTCGAGCTCGGCGATGAGCTTCATCGTGGCCACCTTGGGCGCTCCGGTTATGGACGCACACGGGAAGAGGGCTCTGAATACATCCGTGAGCCTGGTGTTTGCCCGCGGCTCGGCGGTCACGGTGGAAGTCATCTGCCAGACCGTGTCGTACTTCTCTGCCGTGAACAGGGCCGGAACTGCGACGGAGCCTGTGCGGGCGATCCTTCCGAGATCGTTGCGCACCATGTCGGTGATCATCAGGTTCTCGGCGAGTTCCTTCTCGGAGTGGATCAACTCATTTCTGCGCGCCTCGTCTTCGACGAGATCGAGTCCCCGAGCAGTGGTTCCTTTCATCGGTCGGGATGTGATCTTGCCGTGGCGCCACTCGAAGAAGAGCTCGGGGGACGCAGAAGCGATGACCCAGTCGCCTGTGTCGAGGAACGATCCATAACCACAGGATTGGCCACCGATCAGGTCTAGATACAACGACTCCTCGTCGCCTTCGAAGTCGGCCGTCATTCGGAATGTGTGGTTGACCTGGTACGTCTCGCCCTCGACGATGGCCTGGCGGATGCGTTCCACCCCGCGTCCGTGTTCGACCCGGTCGATGCTGGCGGTCCAATTGCCCACCCGTGTCTCGAGGCGGATCGTCGGTGGAGTGGGGACGCGTCGCTCGAAGACCCCGAACCAGGCGAGCGGGAGATCGGAGAATGCCGTCCCTTCGGTGTTCTTGACCGTTAGCGCTCCGTCGAAAGCAGGGGATGCTTCGTAGCTGACAAAGCCGGCGACCCATCGACCGGCGTGGACCTCCCGCTCGGCTTCGCTGATTGCATCCACCACATCGTCTAGTTGTCGCGCCTCGATGGTCCGCCGAAACCCGGCGAGAGAGAAGGAGCGGCGCGATCGTGGCCGCAGATCATCGAACCGGGCGATCATCGCCCCTCAAGGTAGCGACAATTAAATGTCGCTCGGAGTGAGCGGTGTGGTGGCAATCTGACGTCCATGAATTTCAGACAAGCGATCGAAGAGGATCTTGCCGAGATGGTGCTTCTCGCCGCCGGTGAACAAGCGCGAGGCGACCGCCACATCGGTTATCTGGGTCTTGACGCCGCCTCCATCGAGAAGGACGTGACGGGCGTGGAGAATTGGCTGGCCAAGACGGCGGTGGCCTTCGACGGCCGGGTCGTTGGATGGCTGCTCTGTGAGACAGATGACGAGATGGGTCGGGGCTGGTGGTGGGGGCCTTTCGTCGTGGCTTCCGACTGGGGTGGCACGGCTGAGTCGTTGTACGAGACTGCGGCAGCCATGGTCGACATATCCGAGGAAGAACAGGCACCAGACGCCCGCAATGAACTGGCAGCCGCCTTCGCTGTTCGCCACGGATTCGTGGCCGAGGACGCATCGGCAGTCCTCTCGTACCACGGACCCGGTTGGGGGAATCGAAGTGGCACCGTCGCCCTAGATGCCGAGTTCGCCGATCGCGTGGCATCTCTTCACGACGCCCTCTTTCCCAACACACATACGACAGGCAAATCCCT
>JBGTKD010000187.1:0-1749 GCA_041744795.1 Acidimicrobiia bacterium | reverse complement strand
AAAAGGGCTCGGGTGAGAGGCTGCAAATGCAATGGGATCCTTTCGTATCTCTCCGCATTCTTTCAAGTTGATGTCATCGGATCAATTACGTGGGAGGTAGTAGAAGCTATGTCACCACGTACCTAAGGTCGGGGCGATGAGCCGTACAGACTTCGGCGCGCTATTACGCGACTGGCGCCACGCCAACGGACTAAGCCAGCTGGAACTCGCCACCCGCGCCGAAGTGTCCCAGCGTCATGTCAGCTTTCTTGAGACTGGGCGCTCCCGTCCCAGCCGAGAGATGGTCATCCACCTCGGTCTGGTACTCGAAGTCTCCCCGCGTGAACAGAACCTGCTTCTGCTGGCAGCCGACCACGCTCCTGAGTTCACCGAAACCCCGCTCGACGACCTGGAACACATTGCTGGCGTGCTCGACTTCATCCTCCAGGCACACGAGCCAAACATCGCCATCATCGTCGACCGGAATTGGAACCTCGTCCGTGCCAACCGAGCAGCCACAAGGTTTACCTCGATCCTGTTTTCGGATCCGCCCAACTGGGCCATCCCGCAACTCAACGTGATGCGACTGAACTTCCATCCGGAAGGTTTACGCCGCCACATGGTCGACTGGGACCGAACCGCAGCCGCACTGCTCCGACGCCTGGAACGCGACGTCGCCTCCCATCCACACGACTCAAGCCTGCGCGAACTCCTCGATGAAGTCCGCGGCTACCCACAAGTCGACACGCTTCCGCGACGACAGCCGAGAACACAACGTGATCTGCTGGTCCCCGTGACCTACGCCATCGCCGGCGAGGAGGTTTCTCTGTTCACCACAATCGCCATCATCGGCGACGCCCACGACCTCACCCTCGCCGAATTACGACTCGAAACCTTCTGGCCAACAGATCCATCGTCGGCCGAACGGTGGAGACGGCTCATGGCATGAGATCTGGGGCCCAGCCGATGTGACAGGAGGCAGCGGAGACAGGCGGCCTTCTGCGCACACCCATGAAGGCGCGCTGGCCACCGTCGGAATCGTTCCGGTGGCTCCGGGATCGCTTCGGGCGCTCTGATCGGGCGAAGATTGGGATGTCAGTTCAATGGTCGCCAGGCGGAGAGTCGTGGCAAATGCCGGAGACCTCCGGGAAGGACTCCTGTACGTAGTGAGGTCCTATCCCGAGCCTTGAGCGAACCATGCGTCGAGACCACAGGGAACCCGAGAATCACCGGACGTTGTATACCGGCACGGGTTGTGGAATGCCTTTCAGCTGAAGCGGGTCGGCCAGGAGGGTGGCCTTGATATCGGCTGCTGCGATAGTGCGTTGACTTGCAAGGATGGTCCCCGGTTCAGCTCGGTCGCATAGACGTGATGCAAGGTTGACTGTGGTTCCGATAGGCGTGTAGTCGTATCGCCCTTCGTATCCGATCCTTCCAAGCGTGGCGTATCCGGTGGCTATGCCGATCCCCAGTCCTAGTTGGAAGCCTCGATTCAGCCAAGCCTCTGCAAGAGGGGCGAACCCAGCCTGCATTCCTTGGGCCATGACGACTGCTCTCGAGGCGTGGTCGGGAACTGGGTAGGGGTCGTTGAAGTAGATCATGAGACCGTCGCCTTGGAAACCGCCCAGAGTTCCGTCGTGCTCGGTGACTTGTTTTCCCATTTCTCGGTGGTACTCCCCGAGGACGGAGATTGCCTCGTCGCTTTTTAACTCGCTGAGGATTCGGGGCATCGCAGATGCGACGGGTAGCCACTTGTCGGGGCGCAGGACC
>JBGTKD010000186.1:0-2788 GCA_041744795.1 Acidimicrobiia bacterium | reverse complement strand
ATTTCAACTAGAAAATCCCCTGTGTTTACAGGGGATTTTTCTAGTGGGCCCTGCTGGATTTGAACCAGCGACCTCTTCCGTGTCAGGGATGATCGAGGGGTTTCGGAGATCCTGACGCCGATTGGCAAGTCTGCCGAAATCCCTTATGGCATAAGCGATTTCGAGGCTCATTGACTCTCGTTGCCGTGTGGCAGTTTTCATCGTTTCGCGGACCACGCGCGGACCAGACGCGGACCAAAACTGGTATCGGCGCCAATGGTTCAGGCAGCTCCGCGTCGAAGCCTCGCGTGGGGCTACCGATCGACACCGGGGTCGCGGTCAGGCGGCTCCCGTCGTTGGCTCCGACCAAGGACGCTCGGCCAGCTCGCCACCGTGGCCTGGAGACGTTCGTATTCGGCCGCCGTGATTCCGAAGTCGGCGGACGTGAACCTGTCGAGAGACGCCAGAGCTTCGAGGAACCCAGCCGTATCGAAGCCCTTGTCCTTCTCTGCCGCCAACTCCAGCAGCCCGGGAAGCTCAAAGTGGCGGGTCAGCTCGACCAGATCAAGGAAGTCGCGAGCTTCCGCCCTGTCGAACAGTGCGAGAACCTTGTTGGCGGCGAGCTCCCGCACCGCCAGGGTCGGTCCGTAATCGCTGGGTTCGGTCGGCAAGGCTCGGTAGTCGATCGCCAGATCGACCTCACACCGGTCGTCGCCATCGCTCACCTCGATACGGACGAAGGTTGAGACGTCGCGCTGCCTGCTGTGAGCAAGCGCGGCACGATCGAGAGCTCGCTCCAACGCGTCGCGCAACGCGCTCAGCGCCTCCTCCTCCCCCGGCACCGTGAAGTAGTCGAGGTCACGTGTCTCCCGATCGATCAGACCCCGCACCAACAGACCACTGCCTCCGGCGAGAGCGAACCCGCTGGCCTCCGGAAGCCCGCTGACGATCTCTGCGATGCGTTCCTGGAGCGGCGTCAGCAAGACAGCGAGACGCCGCGGCGACGCTTCAGCCAGTCGGCCCAGGCCTCGCGTACATGCCGGGGCAAGACCAGCTCGTCCCACAGATCGATCAATTCATCTGCGCGAATGAACCGGCGAACGTCGTCTTCATTCCCCTCACGGAGAACCTGTTCGTACACCCGAGCGCGCTGCTGACGATCAGCGAGGTCGTAACGGCGAGGAGGGCCGCTCCAACGGATGTGCAGCGGCAACTCCACTACACCGCTGACCTTCTCTACCTCAGCGATATCGAGGTCATCGGGCACGGCCGGGACCTGAGCGGTAGCCCTTGTCAATCTGTTCATGACTGCTCAGGATACCGGCTCCCGTGTTGATACCCATGCTACGAAGCCCGGTCGCCTCTCAGTCTCGAGGGGGGTCGCCGGCTCCCCATCCGCGATCCGATCGCACCGCGCTGAGTCAGCAGTTCAACACCCAGAGTGCGGGCCACAACGCGCCGCCTGGCATCTGGATCGTCTCGACGTCCTTCCTCGAAGTGCCGTTCTGGTCGGTTCGACGGGTGCTCGTTGGTGTCCGGTACCTGCTGATCTGGTCGGTGAGACTCGTTGGTGGCGGGAGCTAGGGCTAGTTGGTTGGTGGGGGTTCGAAGATCCAGATCCCGCCGCTGTTGGCCTGGCTGTCACCTGGGTCGGGGATCGCGCCGGTAGCGATGAGGCGCTCTGTGCCGAGTGCCACCAGGTGCCGCAGGGCGATGCCGTCTGTGGTACCGATGGGCTCCCATGTGATGCCGTCGGTGGAATGAAGTAGCACCGACGCGGCTCGGTTACTGTCACTGGACCAGTCGGCTGGTTGTTGGATGGCGATGAACTCTCCACCGAACGGTGTTACTTGTCTCGGGAGCGGGCCCGCTGTGCTCGTGGCTGACCAGGTGCCTGCGTCGGTGCCCTGGGTCACGACCATCTGTCTTTTGGTGTCGTTGCCTTGGCCGTTATCGAACAGCCACCAGGCGTACAAATCGCCGTCCAGGATTTTCGCGTCGACGAGCTGCAGGTTGACCATCCCCGGGCCGATCTGGCCGTCATCGACGACCAGTGTGGCGAGATCGGTCATGGCCCACTCACCTTGGCTGTCGGTTTCGAAGACGATGGGATGCGGAGGGCGCTCTCCTTCCCGTTCGCCGATCCGAGCGAACCCCACAACCGTCTCGCCGTCACCGGTGTCGATGACCTCGCCGGCAACGAAGACGGCACCTACGTCGTCGGCGATGGTCTCGGTGGTCCATTCGATGGTGTTGGTCGACCGCCAGGCGACAACGTCGATGCGGTCATCGAAGCTGGACGGAGTCGCCAGGCCCACCACAAGCCATCCCCGGTCGGTGGCCGCGGGGAGTTGTGCGACCGCTCTGATTGCTCCTTCGGGGAGGGGAAGCTCGATCGGGTCCCAGGTGGGGACGTCAGGGTTCCAACGGTAGAGGGTGGAGGCATCTCCGCTGGAGGCACCCACCGCCACCGTGGTGGAGTCGCGGGAGTCGACCGGTCCGAACATGTCGAACCCGGGTTGTTCCCAGACTTGGGTCCAGGTGAGCCCATCGGGGCTGGTCAGTGTGTAGACGGGCCATGGGAGGGCGTGGGTGTTCTCGGTGCCGTTGACCAGGAACCCGGTGGCGGTGGCCACGATCTCACCGAGCATCACCTCGTCACCGTCTCGCTGCCACAACGGGTCGCCCAACGACACCATCGGCAGTCCACTCTCCCCTGCATCAGGCAGGGTCGGATCCCCCGCATCGGGCAGGGTCGGATTGGTGCTGGCTGGTGGTGGCGCCGTTGGGCCATTGCCATCCCCCGTGA
>JBGTKD010000185.1:0-14008 GCA_041744795.1 Acidimicrobiia bacterium | reverse complement strand
ACGCTTACCACCGGCTGAGGAATCATTGACGAACCGCCGTATGCGAGACCCGCACGTACGGTGGTGTGGGAGGGGGCGGGGAGACCCCGCCCCCTACCCGATCGGTAAGCGAAGCGACCCCGTCGATCACATCAACTTCGGACGGCCTTCAGCCACTAAGTGAGAAGGAGCTTTTCGAGCCGGCGGGAGGCAATGGTCATGCCGATTGCGCTCATGGCGACCAAGAAGCCAGCGTGGCCGATCATCGTCCAGTCGAGCGCCCCGATAGCGAACCCTCGAATCAATTCGACGCCGTGATAGAGCGGAGAGATTCGGGTGACCTGCTGGATAGCTTCGGGGTAGACCGACAGCGGGTAGAAGGTGGCGGAGAACAGGAAGAGGGGAAGAGATACCAACTGAACCATGTCGAAGTCCTGCCAACTACGCATGAACGACGTGGCAGCCATACCGACCGACCCGAACGCAAGGCCGATGAGGAGAGCGGCCGGAACCGCCATAACCGCCCACCAGGATTCGACCAGGCCGAACCCGAGCATGACGAACATGAACCCCGTGGCGTACACCCCACCCCGGATCAGAGACCAGGTGATCTCGCCGACCGCGATGTCAACCGGCCGTAACGGGGTCGCCAGCATCGCGTCGTAGGTCTTGTTGTACTTCAGCTTGAAGAAGATGTTGAACGTCGATTCGTAGATGGCTCCGTTCATGGCCGACGCTCCCAACAGGGCTGGAGCGACGAACGCCGTGTAAGGCACGAGCCTGCCATCGGCCAGCTGCACGTCCCCGATCAGTGCACCAACCCCGACTCCGATAGCCAGTAGGTAAAAGACCGGCTCGGCGAACCCGGAGATGAAGATCTTCCAGAGCCGTCGATAAACAATGACGTTGCGCTCCAACACGCGGTGGGCCCGTAAACCCTTGTACGCCGCCACCGGGACGGTCCGCTGCGACAGGATCTGGGAGCTCACTTGATCAGCCGCATCTCGAAAAGCCGCACGGCGAGGAACAGTCCCGCAACACCGAAGACGACCAGGTAGGTGACATGGGCAAGCGGTGAGAAAAGGGGGTCGATTCCCATCGCCAGCCATCGGGTGAGTTCGACGCCATGCAACAGCGGCGTTAGCCATGCCACGGGTTGGAGGAATCCCGGCAGCTGGGTGATCGGGAAGAACACCCCGGAAAACAGGAAAAGCGGAACGACGATGTAGCGGAAGAGATTGCTGAGAGACGTTTCGTTGTTGAACCTGGCTGTGTACGACGTGACCGGACCTATGAAGGCCATCCCGGTGAGGATTGCCGCACCGGAGGCGGTGATCGCACCAAGAGGGTCGAGGTCGGCCAGCCATATGGCGACGAGCGCGAAGATCGCCGTCACTTGGGCGATGCGGAACGAGACCCAGGCGAAATGTCCCATCACGATGTCGCTTGCGTTGAGCGGCCCGGCAAGCATTGCGTCGTAGCTCTTGATCCAACGCATTCCTGCCATCACCGGATACGCGGATTCGCCGACCGCTGTCTGCATGGCGATGTTGGCCAGTAGCCCCGGTGCGAGCCACATCACATACGGGAACCCTCCCGGCCCGCCGTTGGCGTCCACGAGAGAGCCAAGTCCGATTCCCATCGCGAGCAGAAGCATGACGGGGTTAACAAATGAGCTGAAGAGGGACGACCGCCACGTGTGCTTGTAGCGTCGCCATCCGGACTCGGCGACACGGATCGCCGTGGGGGTCGCCATCAGTCGACCAATGTCCTGCCGGTCAACGCCAGGAATACGTCCTCCAAGGTGGAGCGTCTGACGAGGTTGGCAATCGGATGAAGGTCCCTGGCGTAAACCTCGGCCAGGCTGGCCTCGGCGTCGTCGGTCGACACCAGCACCCTGTCGGGAAGAATCTCCAGCTTCTTGCCTATGCCATCCAGACGCGAGATCGACTCCGGTCGTCCTTCAGTGGGGAAACGCAACTCAAGGACATCACGTGAAGTGTTGTTGGCGATGAGCTGGGCGGGGGAGCCCTCTGCGACGATCTTGCCGTGGTCCATGATTACGAGCCGGTCGCACAGCTGCTCGGCCTCGTCCATGTAATGGGTCGTGATGATGAGGGTCACGCCCCGCTCCTTGAGCTGATAGAGGCGCTCCCACAGCAGATGGCGGGCCTGGGGATCGAGACCCGTAGTGGGCTCGTCGAGTAGCACGACGTCGGGTTCTGAGATGAGACTGCGGGCGATCGTCAGACGGCGTTTCATTCCTCCGGACAGGGGCTCAACCTTGGAGGTACGTCTGTCTTCGAGCTGGGCGAACGCCAACAGCTCGTCGATGCGGGGACGAATGACCGAACGCGGCAGATCGAAGTACCTGCCGTAAATGATCAGGTTCTCCTCGACTGTGAGTTCTTGGTCGAGGTTGTCCTCCTGAGGCACTACTCCCAGCCGGGCGCGGATTTGGCGTCCTTCGGTGGCAGGGTCCATTCCGAAGACGGTGAGGGTTCCCGATGTGATCGGGGAAACTGCCCCAATCATTTTCATCGTGGAAGACTTGCCTGCTCCGTTCGGGCCGAGGAATCCGAAGGCCTCACCAGGTCGTACGTCGAAGTCGACAGAGTCAACAGCCACGAAGTCGTCGAAGTGCTTGGTGAGAGCGCGGGCACTCACGACAGGTTCTTGCATCCACGGCAGATTACCGGTCCCAAGACCTGTTCCCGTCAGGATTTTCTCCGCCGTACGCTGCACCGGTGCGCAATCTCGTGGTCTGCTCGAACGGTGACGAAACCACCGATGAGTCTGTTCGTCTGGCTGCTTCCTTTGCCGCCGGGGACGGGACGGTGGTGGCGGTCTTGGTGCTCTCCGGGTCACTGGTAGACAAGGCTTTGCCCCCATCCGAGGCAGGCCGCGTGCGCAGAGCGGCTGAGAACGAAGCGAAAGGGCGCCTCGCCTCCCAGGCCGTTCGAGCGGCGGGGGAAGTCGACCTTCACGCCGTCGTCGTATTCGGCGATGTCGTTTCCGACACGCTCTTGGTCGCCCGCAACCTCGGCGCCGACGGAGTGGTGATCTCAGCCGACAGTCCCGACCTGGAAGCGATGATCATCCAATGTCCTGTTCCGGTCGTGGTCGTTCCCGGATCAGGCTCCGGTTGAGCCCTACCGCCGGAGCCAGTCCGACATAAGTCGGGTTACGAGCGGCATCAGCAACCAGGTGAGGGCTGCGATCCCGATCACGTTGGAAACGAATAGCGCAGGTACCCACGCCACGTCAGGGGCAAGGGTTCTTTGTGCGAAACCGAGCGCGAGCGTCGTCGGAAAGAGGGCGATGAGCACGGCAACCGCCTGTTTCCAACGACGCGGCTCGTCGGACTGATCCACTCTGAACCACCCGGCGAACCCGCCCACCACGTTGAGCGTGCGATCTCCCTCGATGAGTGGCTCGATCAGTTCGAGCACTCGTTGGCGCTCGGATGAGCTGAGCCAGCGGTCAAGGTGTTCGCGGGAATCGAACGCAAACACCACTACGTGGTCGTCTTGGACCCCCGGTACCGGTTCGGCCAGCTCACAACTGAGGAAACCTGGGAAGGCGCGCATCGCCGATGAGATCTCGAAGTGGGCTCGTCGGAACTCCTGCCAGGCGTCTCGACGCACTCGCTGAGACATGACCGCCGTCACCGACCCTGACCCTGCCACACCTCGTATGAGTCTCTGCTCTCGGACGGGTCCGTCGAGGAGCCGGTCGCCTTCCTCCAGGAGGGCTTTGCGTTCCGCCGACTCCATCCAGGCGTCGAGCTGTTTGGGGGTTGCGAACCGGTAGACGATCATCCACTCGTCTGGGTGGGCCTCGTCGGGTGGCTGGGCTTCGGATCCAAGATGGCCGGGGAATCGTTCGGCAGCCTCCCGGATGCGGGCGTTCCAACGCTCGAACTCCCGCTCCTTGCCGGGCGCGACCCGACGGGAAACGATGATCGTCGGCGACTGCTGGCTCATCACCCCGAGTATGGCTGGCACAATCCGCCGAATGGAGATCGTCCTTGCTTCCGGTTCGCCACGTCGAGCCGACCTACTCAGATCCATCGGGTTGGCATTCCGCGTGGTTGTTCCCGACGTGGACGAGTCTCGCCTTCCCGACGAAGAGCCGGATCACTACGTCGAGCGGGTGGCTCGTTTGAAGGTGGCCGCCGTGGATGCGCCCGAAGCCTTGGTGATCGGGGCAGACACGACGGTGGTTCACGAAGGCAAAGTCCTCGGCAAGCCCGCCCACCCGGCCGAAGCCCGAGGGATGCTGCTCAAGTTGAGCGGTGAAACCCACGCCGTGTTCACGGGGGTTGCCGTATCGACGGGAGGCACCATCAGTTCAACCGTGGAGCGTTCCCTTGTGCACATGAGCGCGATGACCGACCACGAGATCGACCGGTACGTCGCAGGTGGCGAGCCGATCGACAAGGCGGGTTCCTATGCACTGCAGGGTTTGGGTGCCCTTTTCGTCGATTCTGTAGAAGGGTCTCCGTCGAATGTCATCGGGCTCCCGTTGCACGTCGTCGCTCGCCTTCTGCGAGCTCACGGGATCGACCCTTTGGGCTGAAAAGGTTCCCGGCTCCAATAGGATCGAGACCAATCGACGAGAGGAGGCCGTACGTGGACTTCGCAGGACTGGAAGTCACCTGGCTGGGACATGCAGCAGTACGGATCAGGACCGATGACGGCACCACCGTCCTCATCGATCCATGGCTGAAAGGGAACCCGAGCTGTCCCGAGTCCGAACACGCTCAGGAGAGAGTGGACGCGATCTTCCTTACCCACGGTCACTTCGACCACGTGGGCGACACCCTGGAAATTGCCAGAGCCACAGATGCCCAGGTTCACGCGATCCACGAGATCGCCGTCTGGCTCGAGTCAGAGGACATCAAGTCCGTCGGATCGAACAAGGGCGGAACGGTCTCCTCGGTCGGGGGTATCAGGGCGAGTCTGACGGATGCGGTTCACTCCAGTGGCATCTCAGGCGACTCTGGAATCGTCCCCGGCGGAGAGGCCGGCGGATGGGTGCTCGAGTTTCCTGGTGGTCCAACGCTCTATCACGCAGGCGACACGATGGTGTTTGGCGATATGACGCTGGTTCGCGAGATCTGGAAGCCCGATGTCGCCTTCCTCCCCATCGGAGGCTGGTACACGATGGGCCCCGAGCAGGCCGCTATGGCGGGCAGGATTCTCGAAGTCGAGGCCGTGATCCCGATCCACTTCGGGACATTCCCCATACTGGATGGAACCCCTTCAGAACTAGCCGAAGGAGCATCGGGCGCCTTCGAAGTGGGGGAGTTGGAGATTGGAGTGCCGGTCCGCTGACAGACAGTGCCGAACTACTGTCCAAGTCCAGTCGAATACGAGGAATCCATGCCAACGCCACACATTTCAGCCGAACCCGGTGACTTCGCTGATTCGATTCTTCTGCCGGGTGACCCGCTCAGGGCCAAATACATAGCCGAGTCGTTCCTCGATGATGCCGTCCAGGTCAATGCCGTACGCAACATGTTCGGATACACGGGTTCGTTCGAGGGCATGGCGGTGTCTGTCATGGGTACCGGAATGGGTATTCCCTCGGCCTCGATCTACGCCACCGAATTGGTAAGGGACTACGGCGTCAAGAAGCTCGTGAGGGTCGGCTCCTGCGGAGGCATCTCATCTGACATCGCCCTACGGGACGTCGTCGTGGCTACCGGTGCGTGTACGGACTCTGTGGTCAATCGGACCAGATACGGTGGGATGGACTTTGCGGCGGTGGCCGACTTCGGTCTCGTCAGGGCGACAATGGATGCGGCGGAAGCGAAGGGGATCGAGGTTCGCACTGGACTGGTCCATAGCGCCGACCTCTTCTACAACCCGACAGAAGGCATCTTTGACCTGATGGACAAGATGGGGGTGCTCGCTGTCGAGATGGAAGCCGCCGGTCTTTACGGGGTGGCCGCCGAGTTCGGAGCGAGGGCTCTGACCATCGCAACCGTGTCAGACCACATCCGCACCGGTGAGCAGACATCGCCAGAGGAACGCCAGACCACTTTCGACGACATGGTCGTTTTGGCCCTCGAGGGCCTGGTTCGTGATGCGGCGTGACGTGATGTTCGCTACCGCGTTGCCGGGCGATCCGTGTCGGAAGCTTTAACGACGCGGTGACCTTTGACCCGGCCGATCCCCGTCTCGATGGATTCCGCCGACTGAACGAACCCCGATTTCGTCGTCGCTATGAGGAACAGTTTGGGGTTTTCATCGCGGAGGGTCCGACGGTGGTGGACCATGTCGCAGCTAACGCGGTGGATCTGATAGACGCCGTACTGGTCGATTCACGTCGCCGCGAACGGGTTCCAGCGGGCCTCGACGTTCCGATTTACGAAGCTCCCCAATCGCTGCTCTCGTCGATCGTCGGATTCGAATTTCACCGCGGGATCCTCGCCCTGTGTCGCAGGCCTCCGCTGTCCTCGGTCGAGCATGTATCGAGCCTCGAGTCGCTGGCCGTGCTGGAAGGCGTCAATGACCATGTGAACCTTGGCGCGATCATCCGGGCGGCCGCAGGACTCGGGGTATCGGGCCTGCTGCTTGATCCCAGCACCGCGGATCCCTGGTACCGCCGAAGCGTGAGGGTGGCGATCGGCTCCGTGGTCGACATCCCGATGGCGCGTTCAGCCCGGTGGCCGGAGGACCTCGACATGCTGGAGGGGATGACATTGATTGCAGCCACACCAGATCCATCCGCTGTCGACATTCGGTCGATCGGGAAGCTCGATCGACCGGCGGTGATGCTCGGAGCAGAAGGCGCCGGACTGTCTCCCGAAGCAGCGTCCCGGGCCACGATTCAGGTACGGATCCCGATGAGACGCGGAATTGACTCGCTCAACGTCGGTCAAGCGGCGGCTGTCTTGTTCGACCGCCTGCTCGGCTGAGTCAGATCGCTTTAGCTGCCCGGCGACCAGTCGCAGCTAGGACCAGCCCGGCAATAACGCCGCCGACGGTCATCGATGCCCCTGCAACTTCCGCAGTGCTCCCTGGCGCTCCGAGCGTCCAACTTGCCGCGCCGACCAACAGACAGAAAGCCGTCGCGGCAAGGGTCGCAAAACGGTCGTCAGGGTTTCTGCCGAGGACGATGCCAGTGAAAGCCCCGAACAGGACGCACACGGTGAAAAAGGCCACTCCGAGATCCGGCATAAAAGAAAAGGATACAGGTGTGGGATCATCGAGCCCATGCTTCATGTCAAGACACGAGCCCTCGCCTCGGGCAAGAATTTCGCCGTGTTCACAACACGTATGCCTGACGGAAGTGCTCAGTCCCACGTGATGTGGGTCTCGGCCGACGACGAATACTTGTACATCAACACTGAGACTCACCGGCAGAAGTACAAGAACATCGAGCGCGACCCGCGGGCGACGGTGACCATCGTCGACTCCGAAGACCCATACGACTTCGTCGAGGTGAGGGGAACGGTGATCGAGAAGATCGGTGGCCAGGCCGCTCGCGACCACATCGATGAACTGTCCCAGCGCTACTTCGGATATCCGTACCGGAATCAGATTCAATCCGAACGCGTGACGCTCAAGATCCGACCAGACCGGGAGTTCGTCCGATGATGAAGTCGAAGCCGGAGATCGTCGGGAACTGGCTGCCCAGGTACACGGGTGTTTCGGCCGGTGAGATGGGCGACTGTGTGCTGTTAACGAACTTTGGCGGCTACCTGGCTTCGTTTTGTGCCTTGACCGGTGCGGAGATCGTCGATCCGAATCGCCCGATGCCAACCGCCACCGCCGACGGTATCTCGATGATCAACTTCGGAATGGGAAGCCCCAACGCGGCGACAATCATGGACCTCCTGACCGCGGCCGATCTCACTGCGGTGCTGTTCCTGGGTAAGTGCGGGGGAGTGAAACGAAAGAACAAGTTGGGTGATCTGATCCTGCCGATAGCGGCGATACGCGGGGAGGGAACCAGCGACGACTACCTGCCCCCCGAAGTGCCCGCGCTGCCGGCTTTCCAGTTGCAGAGGGTCGTCTCAACCATGATCCGTGACCTCGGCTTCGACTACTGGACAGGCACTGTGTACACGACGAACCGCCGAGTGTGGGAACACGACGCCGAGTTCAAGGGCTACCTGAAAAAGACCCGCTGCATGGCTGTCGACATGGAGACTGCCACGATCTTCGCGGCGGGCTTTGCCAACCAGATCCCATCCGGCGCCCTTTTGCTGGTATCGGATCAGCCGATGGTCCCTGACGGCGTGAAGACCGAAGCCTCCGACCGGCGAGTGACCGACAAGTTCGTCGAAGGCCACATCCGCGTCGGTATCGAAGCTCTACAACTCCTCCGTCGCCAGGGCCGCTCCGTCAAGCACCTCCGCTTCGACGACTGACCGCAACCCAGGGTTCTATCCCGCGTATGCGCGGGATACAGCGAACAGAATGAGGCACCCCTGCTTTCCGCGGGCCAGATGGGACGCCGGCGTCCGATCTAACCCTGGGTTCGGTCGGTGTCAGTAGCGTTCGAAGGTGACCCGGTCGAGGGTGTCCAGGGAGTGGATGGAGATGCCGCCTTCGGTGACGGTGTAGACGAACCCGTCTATCACGATCGTCCGCTGGGGAACCATGCGCCACGGATCAACTCTGCCCCAGTCGGCTTCGGAGTCGAGTACGACCTCAGAGTCGAGTTCGGTCCGCAGGATCCCGTCCAGCGACAGCGTGTCCGTTCCGACTCGCACGGCGAGCACCCCGGTGTCGAAGGTCGACCTTTCCTTGCCGGTCTCCTCTTCGAACTGCCAGTCCCAACGCTCGAAGGGGACCAGCGCCGTTCCATCGGTATACGTGAACGCCAGATGGTTGCCTTCGGCCTGAGACCATCCCCCGTCCAGGTTTACCTGGTCGATGCGCAGCGGGTTGGCAGGATCAGATACATCGAACAGCGAGATCTGGGTGCCGAGTACCACGCCGTTCGCATCGGCATCCTGTCCTACTCCCAGCAAGCGACCCTCACCCACTGGGTGGAGGTAGGCCGAGTATCCGGGGATCTTGAGCTCGCCGGTGACCAGAGGAGCGCTCGGATTGGACAGATCGACTATGTAAAGGGGGTCTGTCTGGCGGAAGGTTACGACATAGCCCGTTTCACCCATGAACCTGACCGCGAAGATCTGCTCCGTCTTGCCGAGTCCGTCGACCATCCCTATCTCTGAGAGAGTGGTGCCGTTCGGGCGTAGGACTGTTACCCGGCTCTCGGAGTCGTCCGAGATCCACCAGTTGTTGGGGCTGGTCGTCGAGGCGACCCGCAGGTCGCCTCTGAACTCGTCCATCGAGAACTGGTTGAGAAGGAATCCCTTGACCTCACCACTGGCGACGTAGCGGGGAACGCCGCTGGCGGTGTCGAACTTGTGGATCTGGGTCGAGAACCCCTCGGCGGCGTCCGCTGCCTCACCTTCGGTGATGATGCCCCAGTTCATCCACCGCTGGGTGGCCAGATAGGTGGAGTCGGCCGTCGCGTACATGGTTGCGCCGGAGGCGACGACGCCTGCGTCGTTCCAGTTGCCGATGCCGGTCGCCATGTTGAAGGTCAGAAGGGAGAGGGTGTCGATGCCTGAGAAAGTGTTGGGCGCCAGGACGTTGTTGCAGTCGAGGAGGCGACCTTCCGAGGTGGAGCCGTTTGCCTCGGTAAGGACGTAGTACGGCAGCCAGTTGTCGAGCGTCGAGTTGCGGACGATTTCCCGGTTCCGCTCGGTTGCTTCCCGGTCAGCGCGCAGACCGCCCCCTACCGGATAGGACCAGTCGAGTCCAACGGCCATGGAGTTGATAGCCACCCGAACGCTGCCATCGACATTGCGGGCCGAAACGAGCGTTCCGTCCATGTCGAGTGTGCGGATGATGCGGGGGTTTGATGCATCCGAGACGTCGATCTGAACGAGGCGAACGATCGAATGGGAGTATCCGGGGGCTATGCGACTGTCTGACATGGGGCTCACTTGGTCGCTCCACACCTGCCCCATCACGATCACGGTGTTGCCTTCGAGGACCATCCCCTGCGGCCACCAATCGAAGGGCACCGATCCGGCCATCGTGATCCCAGGATCGCCCACCAGGGCGATCCGAAGGGCGCCTGAGGCGATCGAATAGATGCGGTTGCCGTCGGTCTTCACGGTGTCGAGTTCGTCCACTCCGAGGACCTGATTGTTCGATTCGGTAAAGCTGCGACCGTCGCCGCCTCCGACTCCTCCGCGGTCATCGGTGGATTCGGCAGCCGCGGTCTCGACGGCCCAGAACATGCCTCCCCCCAGTCCCCATGGGCCGACGATTTCGACAGCTTCGTCGATGTAGTACGACAACAGGTCGTCACAGTTGGAGAACGTCTGGAAAGCCGAACCGACGATTCTCGGGGCGGTTGTTCCGCCTGCGGGATCGGGTTCGTCGATCGTTGCGGGACTGCAGGCGGCGAGGACCAGACCCAACAGACCGAGAAGCGCAGCGGTGCGGCGCATTGTGAACTCCCTTGTCATCTTGTCAGTCCGACGTCGAAGCCAGCGATACGGTTCCCGGCAGTTCGAAACTTCTCGCCAGGAAACGTACTGCGAACTTTCGTTGCATCGTCGGATGCCAGACTTCGCACCGATGCGCACGATCGTCGTCGACCCCGAACATCCCGATATCGAGCTTCTCCAGCCCGCGGCCGACACGATCAGGGCAGGGGGCCTGGTGGCATTTCCGACCGAGACGGTCTACGGGCTTGGAGCCCTCGCCCTGGATCCTGTGGCGGCCGCGAAGATCTTTACCGCCAAAGGACGCCCCTCAAATGACCCGCTGATCGTTCACGTCCGGCCGCACTGGGATCTGGAACTCTTGTTCGCCAACGTGAGCACAGTTATTCGGGAGTTGGTCGCCGAGCATTGGCCGGGCCCGCTGACTGTTGTAGGCCCAAAGCAATCCGCAGTCCCTGACATTGTCACTGCCGGGCGTCCAACGGTGGCCGTGAGAGCGCCGAGCCACCCGGTCGCCGTGATGCTCCTCGACCTTGTTGGAGAGCCGATCGCCGCACCGAGTGCCAACCGTTTCTCACACGTCTCCCCTACGACCGCTGCCCATGTCGCTGCGGATCTTGGAGCCAGCATCGATGTGCTCGTCGACGGCGGCCCGACGCCCATCGGAATCGAGTCGACGATTGTCACGGTGGTCGACGGAGAGGTGATGGTCCTCCGCCCGGGAACAGTTCAGATCGCAGGTGCCGAAGACGCTGTCGATGCCGAATCGAACGCGGCTCCCGGACGCATGGAGACTCACTACGCCCCTCGCTCGCCGACTCGACTTCTCGAGGCGGAAGGGAGGATTCCAGAAGACGTGGATCCGGGCGTCTTCATCGGCTTCGACGACTCGGCCCCGCCGCCTGATGGTTGGCGGAGCGTGAGCTTGGGAGACAGACAGGACGTCGACAATGTGGCACGCAACTTGTATGCCGTTCTACGCGAAGTCGACCGCCACCACCCGCCGATGATCGTTGTTGAATGCACCGGGCTGACCGGGGTCGGCCGTGCCATCGATGACCGCGTACGCCGTTCGGCTGGTGGTCAGACCGTGTATTGAACCCGGGCCATGGAATCGAGGATCGGTGCGATGAAGGTGGCGCTCACTGCTTTGTGGTCAGGGTGATCGGCGTAGGTCCGATAGTCCTCGATCGAGTCGAAGTCCGCAACGATGGCGAAGTCGTGGCTGCCGGTCAACCCAAGATCCGCACCCAGCTCGTATCGCCGGATGAATGGCATCAGCGCAGTCCCTGTTCGGAGTCCCCGGGGGAGACTAGTCACCCGCCTTTCGCCTCCCGCCCGAATCGCTGCGGCCCGTGGGGAGACCGGTGACTATTCGTGCGCCGCGTCGGAATGTGACGTAACTCCACGCCCAGGAGACGAACACCACGAATCGATTGCGGATTCCGATGAGGAACCAGATGTGAATTCCGAGCCAGGCCGCCCACGCCGGGAATCCCGATAAACGAAACCACGGGAAGTTCGCCACGGCCTTTGCCCGCCCGATCGTTGCCAGCGTTCCCTTGTTTCGGAAGCGGAACGGTTTTGGGGATGAACCTTCCAGTCGGGTGCGAATGGCGCGGGCGGCGTAGCGACCCTGTTGCATCGCCGCAGGTGCTACCCCGGGCACACCGTCGACGAAAGCGGCGTCTCCCAGGATGAAAATCTCAGGATGTCCCGGCACGGTGAGGTTTTCGCCGACCATCGCCCGTCCCGCCCTGTCCGTTTCGACCGGAATCTGGGATATGACGTCAGAGGCCTGTACTCCGGCCGCCCACAAGACGGTGGCGGCTTCGATGCGTTCACCAGAGGACAGTGTGACACCCTCGCTGTCGATCTCGGTGACCATGGCGCTGGTACGTACTTCGACTCCCATGGCTTCGAGCTGTCGTCTGGCGCTCTGTCGTAAACGATCCGGGTAGGGCGGCAGGACGGCATCGCTGCCCTCCAACAGAACCACCCTCGCAGAGGATGGGTCGACGACGTCGAACTCGTCTGCCATCGAGTCGACCGCGATTTCTACCAGCGCGCCCGCAAGTTCGACGCCGGTAGGACCGGCCCCAACGACAACGAAAGTGAGGAGACGGTTCACGTCCTCCGGGCGCCGCTCGGCGAGTTCGAACGCCATGAGGATGCGCCGGCGTATCTCCAGTGCGTCTTCGACCGTCTTCAGCCCCGGGGCGTTGCGGGCCCACTGGTCGTTCCCGAAGTATGAGTGCGCCGCACCCGTGGCAACGATGAGCGTGTCGTAGGCCAGCGCCGTGCCGTCCTCCAAGCTGACCTCTTGGCGATCCGGATCGATCGCGGTGACTTCCCCCAAGACCACCCTTTCGACGTTCTTCTGGTTCCTCAACACGGACCGAATCGGAAACGCTATGTCGCTCGGGTTTAGAGCGGCGGTCGCTACTTGGTACAGCAGCGGTTGGAACAGGTGGAAGTTCCGGCGGTCGATCAGCGTGATCGAGACGGGGGCACTGGCGAGAGACCGGACTGCCGTGAGTCCGGCAAAGCCCGCGCCGACCACAACTACTCGATGGTTCATCGGGCAATTCAAGCGCCTCCAGGGTCATTCGAAGTCTCGGGACTTTCGGCGGATGACCAGGGACCTCCGCCGGGTACCGGCTAGGGCCCCAAAGAGAGACAGTGGCTTTAACGAAACAGTTGAGCGCTTACTAGGAGGGTTGCTCATGACACGCATGAAGAAGCTGGGCGTCGTACTCGCAGTCATAGGACTCGGGTTCATGATCGGTGGAGGCGTTGCCTTCACGATGACCCAGGACGGTTACCAATCACTGCAGGCCTTTAGCGAGGCCCAGGGTGTGGAGCTGAGTTACAACGAGGCAGGAAACTTGGTCGACAGGGGCACCGAAGAGGGCGCCCAGGCGATCATGGCTCTTCTCACCGAGGACTGGGCATACCCGGTCGTCGAGAGTGACCTCGATCCCAACGATCCGCTGGTGAACACGGCGAGTGAGTACATGTACCAGATGGCTGCGGTTAGCTATCACACGCTGAACGGGACCCAGACCATCGTGCTGGACGAGACGGTCGAGTACAACGGCGAGACCTTCGAAGCAGGTACATACGACTTCGCAATCGACGGTCGCTACTGGGCCGACTTCGACCGGATGCACCCGCTTGAGGGTCCTGCTCGGGGAATGGCCTGGACAGGAGTAGCACACGCTCTGATCGCCGAACTCGGCGTCGGAACGGTCACGCACTCTGCCCTCCAGATGGGTCTGGCACTGGCTGGACTGTTCGCAGGAATCGGAGCGACGTTCGTCCTCACCGGCCTCGGCTTGGTGTGGGTCGCCGGCGGCAAGGACGAGCCGGACTACGACGCCTTCCTTCGCTCAGCAGCGGAGAAGGAGCAGACGACCGTCTGAAACGGTCTCCGGCCAACAAGAGCCCCGGTCTTCGGACCGGGGCTCTTTTCTATTCACGGGGGATAGCCCGGTCGGCGATGGACCGGACGGCGAGTCGCGAGTCGAGGGTGCCCAG
>JBGTKD010000184.1:0-4201 GCA_041744795.1 Acidimicrobiia bacterium | reverse complement strand
CGCCCGTCAGCTCAACGTGCCGTTCGCAATCGCTGATGCAACCGCTCTCACCGAGGCCGGTTATGTGGGCGAAGACGTGGAGAACATCCTGCTGAAGCTCATCCAGTCCGCCGACTACGACGTGAAACGGGCCGAGCAGGGCATCATCTACATCGACGAGATCGACAAGGTTGCCCGCAAGGCCGAGAACCCTTCTATCACCCGTGACGTGTCGGGCGAGGGCGTCCAGCAGGCCCTGTTGAAGATCCTCGAAGGCACGGTGGCATCGGTTCCACCCCAGGGCGGGCGCAAGCATCCTCACCAGGAGTTCATCCAGATTGACACGTCCAACGTGCTCTTCATCTGTGGTGGAGCGTTTGCGGGGATCGAAGACATCATTGCTCACCGGATCGGGGCCAAGAAGGTCGGCTTTGGCGCCGACGTGCGGTCTCGCAAGGAGTCAGGGATCTCCGAGCTGCTTGCCCAGGTTCTGCCCGAAGATCTCATGAAGTTCGGCTTGATTCCTGAGTTCATCGGCCGTCTCCCCGTGGTGACCACAGTCGAAGACCTCGATCGTGATGCGCTCAAGCAGATCCTCACCGAGCCGCGGAATGCTCTGACCCGTCAGTACGCACGGATGCTCGAGATGGACGGGGTGGAGTTGGTCTTCACCGAAGCTGCCCTCGACACCGTCGCCGACCAGGCGATCAAGCGGGGGACAGGCGCCCGAGGCTTGCGGGCGATCCTCGAAGAGGTCCTGTTGAACACCATGTTCGACATTCCTTCCCAGGAGGACGTGACCACCGTCGTGGTGGACGAACACGTCGTCATGTCCCGCATCAACCCGACGCTCCTACCCCGTCCGGTGGACGACGAACCCCAGGAACGCTCCGCCTGAACGCCTCGACCGGACTGCTCAAGGCGGTCTTCTAGCGCGATTACCGCCACCCGTTCGCTAGGCAGATTCTGTTGTTCGAATTGTTTGGGTAGGCGGATAAGTGGGAACAGTAAGGTCGCTACCTGATTCACTTATCGGTTAGCCAAGCGGTGCCGAACCGAGAATCGCGGACTAGTCACAATGTGACAGGCCTGAGATGATCATCGTTTTGTGCCTTGGGGGCAGTTACAAAGAGTGGTAATTACACCACCAAGAGTGGTGAAGGGCACAGGGAGGCGACGACCTACGATCCGAATTCGGTCACCTATGGATCGTGGTGAGCTAGTGGTGAGACCGGCCTTCCCCAATATAAGCGGGCAACAAGCCAGGGGAGGAACCTCAATATGACCGCAATCGCACAGAGGCGAGTGGCAGGAGCCACCGCCATAATGATCCTGCTCTACCTTTTACAGGTAGCGCTGTTCGCGCCCAGCGCGGGAGCAGCACATGTGAGTCCCATCCAGTTGGCCGGGAATCCGAATTGTGAGGCGGTGGTCGGCACGTCAGAGATTCTCCGACTCGAGGAGTCCAGTCTCAAGAACGGAACCAGTTCAGTAGTAGGTGGTTCGGTAACGGTGTCGAACCTCACAAACTTCACATTCGATTGGTCTGCGAGCGGTGTTCTGATTGCGGCCGTGTTCGTGAAGGCCGGCAACAACGGAAACCTCTACGACTACTCGCCTGCTGGAGCGACGTCGGATACGGGTCTGGGTTCGCCGGCGGACGAAACTCCGCGTAAGGCGATTTCGCACATCACCTTCTGCGTGTTTGACACGCCGCCGACTTCTACTTCTACTTCGACTTCGACTTCGACTTCGAGTACTTCGACTTCGACTTCGACTTCGACTTCGACTTCGACTTCGACTTCGACTTCGACTTCGACTTCGACTACGAGCACGACGCAGCCGACGACGACTACGACGCAGCCGACCACAACCACGACGCAGCCGACCACAACCACGACCGAAGCAGTGACTACGACCACGGCCGTGGCTGAAGTCTTGGGTACCACGATCACGACGGTGCCTGAGGTGTCGGCGGAGACCCTGCCATTCACTGGCTTCGAGACCGGTGACACGCTCAAGCTGGGTCTGCTGGCCATGTTGGCTGGTGGGCTGATGCTGTTCGCAGTACGCGGCAGGAAGGAAGAGGAAGGCGCCGTCACCGACATCGGTGGATGGTCGAACCTCTGAGCTAAGCAAGCCCGCTTAGGGAACCGAAGGCCCCGGGTATCCTCCCGGGGCCTTCCCTATGGGACCGAACCTTGATGAATCCAACCTACGAGCCTGCCGACGTCGAAGCCCACTGGTACGAGCGATGGGAAGCCGCCGGGATCTTCCGACCGGAATACCGCCCGGACGGTGAACCGTTCGCCGTAGTGATCCCCCCGCCCAACGTCACCGGCGTGCTCCACATGGGACACGCGCTCAACCACACGATTCATGACGTCGTAATCCGTCGCAAGAGGATGCAGGGATACGCCGCTCTGTGGATTCCCGGCACCGACCACGCCGGTATTGCCACCCAAAACGTCGTCGAACGAGAACTTGCCAACGAGGGCCTCACCCGACACGACGTCGGCAGGGAAGCCTTCATCGAACAGGTCTGGGAGTGGAAGCGGAAGTATGGGGCGCGCATAACCGGCCAGATACGGCGTATGGGATCGTCCTGTGACTGGACCCGCGAACGCTTCACCATGGACGAGGGCCTCTCGGATGCCGTCAGGGAAGTCTTTGTCGCCCTCTACGAACAAGACCTCATCTATCGAGGCAATCGGATCATCAACTGGTGTCCGCGGTGTGAGACCGCCCTGTCCGACATCGAGGTCGAGCACGCTGACGAGACAGGCACTCTCACCCACATCCGCTACCCACTGACCGACGGGAGCGGCGAGATCGTTGTTGCTACTACCCGGCCCGAGACGATGCTGGGTGACACCGGAGTCGCCGTGCATCCCGACGACGAGCGGTACAAAGACAGGGTCGGAAAGACCGTGACCTTGCCGCTCGTAGGACGAGAGATCCCGATCGTGGCAGACGAGTGGGCCGATCCCGAGTTCGGTTCCGGTGCGGTCAAGGTCACGCCCGCACACGACCCGAACGACTTCGAGGTCGGCCAGCGTCACGGGTTGGAGTCGGTTGTCATGCTCGATCTGCAGGGGGTCGTCAACGAGAACGGCGGTCGCTTTGCCGGGCTCGACCGTTTCGAAGCGCGTGTCGCAATTCAGCAGGCACTCGAAGAAGAGGGTTACCTCGTAAGGATCGAGGAACACCGCCACTCAGTCGGTCACTGCTACCGGTGCGACTCGGTCGTCGAGCCGTATCTGTCCGACCAGTGGTTCGTTGCTGTAGCCGACCTTGCCAAACCGGCCATCGAAGCCGTGCGCAACGGCGCAAACGAGTTCGTTCCCAAGCGGTGGGAGAACACCTACTTCCACTGGATGGAGAACCTGCGGGACTGGACGATCAGCCGCCAGATCTGGTGGGGTCACCGCATCCCCGCCTGGTACTGCCCAGACGGCCACATCACCGTCGCCCGCATCGACCCTGACGCGTGTGAGACCTGTGCCAGCGCGCACATCACCCGGGATCCCGATGTGCTCGACACCTGGTTCTCATCTGCGTTGTTCCCGTTTTCGACACTCGGCTGGCCGGGCAAGACTGACGATCTCGAGAAGTACTACCCGAACTCGCTGCTTATCACCGGCTTCGACATCATCTTCTTCTGGGTGGCCCGCATGATGAAGATGGGAATCCACTTCATGGGTGAAGTGCCATTCCGCCAGACGATCATCCACGGTCTCGTCCGCGACGCGGAAGGCGAGAAGATGTCGAAGTCGAAGGGCAACACGATCGACCCGCTCGACGTGGCCGAGGAATACGGGGCAGATCCGCTGCGTCTCGCCCTCATCCAGGCAGCCAGTCCCGGACAGGACGTCGCCCTCGACATGGAATGGGTTTCCGGCACGCGCCGGTTTGGCAACAAGCTGTGGAATGCCACCCGGTTCGTTCTGCGTCACATCGAAGAGGGTTCCGTGCCAGCCGATGGTGCCTACCCGGAGAACCCCGGCCCGACCGACGCTTGGGTGCTGCAGCGCCTCGGAGAAGTAGCCGCCGAGTTCGATTCACTGTGCGACCAGTACCGGTTCTCAGATGCCTTCGGCAAGTTGTACTCGTTCGCTTGGTCCGAAGTCTTCGACTGGTACGTGGAGATGGCCAAAACCTCCCTCGCCGACGAGGCGACGGCCGAGGCCACCCGTCAGACACTCGGCGTTGTGTTGCGAGA
>JBGTKD010000183.1:0-3809 GCA_041744795.1 Acidimicrobiia bacterium | reverse complement strand
GAGATGGTGCCCTGAGCCTCGCGATCGGCCCACAACAACACCGCGGCGCCACCGCGCCCCGGTGTCCATTCGGCCAGAGTCTCGAACTCGACGGCATCAAATCCGAGATCTGACAGCACAGCCCGAGAGCCCCTCCTCCATGTGGGAGTGCCTGCAACGACGGCGATCGACGGAATCACCCGCCGAGACTACTTAAGGGGCACTCCGCGTTTCATCGGGCGATCGTCCGTCCCAGGGTCTTGACTTGCGGGTTCGAGCGATCGACTAGACCTAGCGTCTGGTTCTGGACTCGGCGGCGGCACCCGTCCAGCTGACAGCGGTCTAGTCGATCGCTCGAGTGACGTTCACGAAGATGTCGTTGTAGGCGGGCTGTCCTCCTGGTGACCACTCCGAGGGGGAGAGGATGTTTGCGACTGCTTCCGTTTCTTTGGGACTGCTCCACCACTTTCCGGGAAGTGAGACGACCCCGGGCCTCACCGAGTCGGTGATGCGCAGTTCTGCCCTGATGGTCCCCTGATGGTTGGAGATCGAGATCTCTTGCCCGTCTTCAAGGTTTCGTTCGAAGGCATCCTCGGGATGCATGTCCAAGCCGGGACGCTTCATCGCCATTCGTTGCCGTGGCATGTTTGCGAAGCTGCTGTTCATGAAGAAGTGACCTTTAGGGGTCAACATTCTCAGCATGCTGTCGGGCGTGTGGGGTTGCGGCTGAGCGGTCGTCCCGGAAAGCGTGATCTTTGCGGCTGGGTTCGGCGCCGGCTTCTCGGCATAGGTTTTCTGCCAGCCGTCGGCTTTGAGTTGATTCAAATTCACCCAGTCTGGGAGCGACGCGGCGGCGATCTGCTCGTCAGTTTCACTCAGCGCGGGGTGTTGGAGCCCTATGGCTGAGGCGATGAGCCTCATCATCTCCCCGTGGGATTTCGCTTCTCCCACGGGTTCAACTGCTGGATTGTTGACAGAGATGTACTGGTGGCCCCAGGCGCCGAGAATATCGAAATGCTCTAGTTGCGTGGTTGAAGGCAGGACGATGTCGGCGTACGCGGCGGTGTCGGTCATGAAATGCTCGGCAACTACGGTGAATAGGTCCTCCCGGGCGAAACCCCTTCTCACCGTGTGCGTGTCCGGCAATGAGACCAGTGGGTTCATGCACCAGACCATCAACCCTTTGATCGGAGGTGTCAACGCATCGTCGTTCAGGCTCACCCCCAGCCGTGAGATGTCGAGACGTCTCGGCGACCCTTGAACAAGCTCGGATCCTGCAGCGGCATTGATGTCGAACTCGGGATAGGCCTCGACGAACAGCCCTCCGCCGGGTCGAGACCAGTGTCCACCCACTATCGCCAAGGCGGACAAGGCTCGCACGTAGGCCTCGCCGTTTACTGACTGTTGCGGTCCGATTCCCGCGCGGATGACCGCAGAAGACGCACGCCCAAACTCGCGAGCGAGATCCACCACTTCATCCTTCGCGATTCCACACACGGCGGCTACGCGATCTGGTGGCCACGCTGCGACCTCTAAGAGATAGGCATCAACGTCTGCTGCCCACTCCCGAGCATGGTCGAGTTGCGCCAAGCCTTCACCGACGAGCACGTGGGCTATGCCGAGAGCCAACACCGAGTCGGTCCCGGGTTTGATCGCAATGTGTTGATCGGCGGCCGTGGCAGTACGGGTGCGTACTGGGTCGATCACCACAATCCGTGCGCCGTGCTGCTTTCGAGCCTCCGTAATGAAGTGCCAATGGTGATGGGCGGTCGTCAGCAGATTGGCTCCCCACACGAGGATCAGTGACGCATTGACGATCTCCTCAGGATCGAACCCTCGAGGGTGACCCTCAGCAAATAATGCGTTTCCGGCTTGCCCACACACGCTGCCGCTGGGGCGGCTCGCACCAAGAACATGGAAGAGTCGACGCAGTGCGTCATGCTGCACGGCGCCCAAAGAACCGAGATAGAAGAGGGGCATCAGCGCCTCAGACCCCCACTCGTCAATGATGCCGGAGAACCTGTCGGCAATCTCGCCCACGGCTTCATCCCAGGAGATGGGCGCAAACTCCGCGCTGCCTTTACTCCCCAATCTTTTCAAAGGATGCAGAAGGCGGTCCTCGGCGTACGTCCGCTGCTCGTAGTCCTTCACCTTTGCGCACAAGATGCCCCTGGTGAACGGATGCTCCTTAGCTCCCACCACCTTGACCACTCGGTCATTCTCAACGTGGGCCACCCACGAACAGGTGTCCTGACAGTCCAGCGGACACGAGCCCTTTACGAGACGAATCTCACTCACCACCACCTCCGCGCAACAGCCTACGCCGCAGCCCGATCCGACGGGTCGACAGAGTCCCGGCGAGGGTGGCGCGCCGAATCGTTAAGGAGCCTTCCTGGCAGGTCCCTGCCACCTGTCGGCAGTGAGGAGCCGCCCCCTGTCGTGGACATCCGGCGGCTCGTGATGCAGGATGGTCAAGTCGGTGTACACGGCCCCGACGATCGTCAGAGGAGGCGAAATGTCAGATGAAGGTGCAGTAGCAAAGGTCAAGAACAGCTTGGTCGGAGTGCTCAGAGGAACAGGAAACGTAGTTCAGGGGGCAACCGATGTGGTCAGGGACACCCTCGTAGCAACTCTCCGCAACACAGGTGATGTCGCCGGTGCGGTTACCTCCACCGCCGGTTCGATCGTCAGCGGAACGTTCGCTGCCGTCAATGAAGTTGGTACTGGCCTGGTTCGCACAGCCAAGGGACTGGTAGTGGGTCTCATCGAAGGGGTCGGCGAGGTCGCAACCGTTACGGTCGGCACCATCTCCGACATTGTCCGAGCGGCTGTCACCGGTACACGCGGGATAGGCGTGGATGTGACCGAGACAGTCTCCGGAATCGCCGAAGGCGTGATCACGGCGACCAAGAACACCGGCGTGAGCCTCGCAGACGGCGCCACGGCATTGGGTCGTTCGGTCATCGGTGGGGTCAAGGACCTCGGCGGCGACTTCATCGGGACAGCCTCTGCGACGGTCTCGGGTGCGGTGACAGGCGCCGCGCAGGTCGGAGGCGACACGCTCTCGGCCATCACCAACACTGCCAGAGGGCTCGTCCAGGGTGCTGGCGACGTTGGCGCCGACATCTTCTCGGTCACCAAGGGCGCTGTCTCGGGTGCCATCTCCGGAGCTAAGGAGTTGGGTCTGTCTGTGGAAGACGCTGCCTCCGCAGCCTTGACGGGGGCTTTCGAAGCGGCCGAAGCGATCGGCGAGTCAGCGGTCCACGCTGTGCGCGACGTCGCTGCATCGGGCGTCGACGGCGTGAAGGCCGTCATCCGGGGCGATCAAGACACCAAGTAACCCGACCGAAGAATGTCAGGGGCCCCCGCGAATCGCGGGGGCCCCTGTTGGTTCGTAGGAAAGTAGAGGGGGCCTCCGGGTCCGATTCCTTGGGCGACGGCTGCCAGGTCTGCCGTTTCTACCGGAAGTGGGTCGGGGAGGTAGGGACTGTCCCGACTGCCACATTCGCTGGTATGCCCAACTCTCGGTCCTGGGCGGGGCGGTTCGGTTATCCGCCCAGTATTCGTCCGGAGACCCCCTGACCTCCCTCCACTATCTCGCGTCGACGGTCGGCTGTCCAGGCAATTCCTGGCAGGCCGGCTCGCGATGCGCTTTTGCGCCAGACTCCGGCCGCACGTAACCTCACGGATGCAACTCCAATAGATCTCCTCGGCCCAAGACCGGTCGGTGCTTTATGCCTAAGGGACAGCGATGTCCGCCACCGCAGGTCGGCTCCTACGAGCCTCCCGTGTCGCGCATGCCGGGGGGCCGTTTTTCATTAGAAGGAGGA
>JBGTKD010000182.1:0-31448 GCA_041744795.1 Acidimicrobiia bacterium | reverse complement strand
GAGCAGATCGGGATCCTCAATGCCATCCGGGTGGCGCTCGGCGCTGATCCGGTCTCGTGGCTGTCGCAACCGGTGTGGAACAACCTTTTCCTGATGGTGATCCTCGTTTGG
This sequence comes from Acidimicrobiia bacterium, assembly GCA_041744795.1. Classification (GTDB taxonomy): domain Bacteria; phylum Actinomycetota; class Acidimicrobiia; order Spongiisociales; family ZC4RG35; genus DATHWB01. Next base: position 31,337 of record JBGTKD010000182.1, on the reverse strand, counting down.
CTCCAAACGGGCTTCTCGATGGTCATCCTGTCCTCGGCGATCAAGGGAGTACCCGACGTACTCCTCGAAGCAGCGAGGATCGACGGTGCGAGCGAATGGAAGGTGTTCTCGAACGTCGTCATCCCATCGATCGCGTCGACGATCGTCGTCGTCTGGACAACTGTGCTCATCACCACCTGGAAGGTCTTCGACATCGTGTGGGTGATGACAGGAGGACGTGACGGCACTTCTGTCGTGGCCCAGCAGATGGTCCAGGAGTTCTTCACCAACCGCAACAATGGCATTGGTGCCGCGTTGGCCGTGCTGCTGTTCATTGCGGTGATTCCGATCCTCGTCATCAACGTGAATCGCTTCAAGGCCGAGGAGGCGATGCGATGACGACCACGACTCAGGCCCCCACTTCCCATGCCAGGAGCGGCTGGCTCGGGAAGATCCCCATCTATCTGACGGTCGGCTTGATCGCTGTCCTGTGGTCGATCCCGTCGATCGGTCTTCTCATCAACTCGTTCCGCGAAGCCCAAGCGATCCGTCGGGCAGGTTGGTGGACGATCTTCGGCGAGTTCTTCGACTCGGCCACTTGGACGATTTCGAACTATCAGGTGGTGCTGGAGCGCGGTTTCGCCAACGCCTTCGCCAACACCCTCGCCGTGAGCATCCCTTCGGTGGTGATCCCGATCACGATCGCGGCTTTCGCCGCGTACGCCTTCGCGTGGATGAAATTCCCTGGAAGGAACCTGTTGTTCGTCACCGTCGTCGGCCTGATGGTCGTCCCGCTTCAGATGGCCCTGATCCCTATCCTCCGGGTGTACACGAGCATCGACGTGAACGGAACGTTCCCGGCGGTGTGGCTGGCTCATGCCGGTTTTGGTCTTCCGTTGGCCGTGTACTTGCTCCGCAACTACATGGGTTCGCTCCCAGGATCCGTCATCGAGTCGGCCCAGATCGACGGAGCCGACCACTTCACAATCTTCTGGCGGTTGATCGTGCCGCTCTCCGTGCCAGTGCTCGCCTCGTTCGCCATCTTCCAGTTCCTGTGGGTGTGGAACGATTACCTGGTGGCTTTGGTCTTCCTCGGCATCGAGCCTCAGTCGAGGGTTTTGACGGTCGAGTTGGCCGACCTGGCCGGACGCGGCGAAGGTGCGCTCAACCTGCTTCCCGCGGCGGCATTCGTCACGATGATTCTTCCGCTGACGGTGTTCTTTGCCCTCCAGCGGTTCTTCGTACGTGGCCTCACCGCTGGCTCGGTGAAGGGATAACTTCGCCGGACAGTTCAAAGGACAGGCGGCGCAACTGGCTGGCCATCACCTTCGGCACGGTGGTGATGATGTTCAGCTACTACCCGTATGCCGCAGCGTTCGCCTCCGAACCTGGGACCCCGATCGAGGTCGACGGAGGGCTGATTGGGATCGCACTGGTCGTCGCGCCGTTCGTCTTCGTGACAATCGGATTGGTCTCGCGCAACCCCGATCTCGGGCGTGGGGTACTGCGCGCCATGGGCCTGCTCCTCCTGCTCGGTCTCGGCGTTGGTCTCGCCGCCCCGATCCTTGGAGCGACCGCCGGGTTCGGAGTCGGAGGGGCGTTGACACTTAAGCCGCCCACCGGCATCCCCGACGTGCTGCGTTGGCGGCTTGTCCTCACCGCAATCGGAGTCGTCTACACCTTCGCCCTGCTCGTTTTCGTGACCCCGGCCGGCGTCTTCACCGGTGGGGTCGTCCCCCTTCTGCTCCTCGGCTTCGCCGACGAGTTCGCGGCTTGGCGCAGTAGCCGAGCACCCGTTTCCTAAGACCGTCGGCGCGGTTTCTGTCGGTGGCGTCTTCTACGTTCTGGCGATGTTCTCCTCTACTGCCTCTGCCGCCCAGATCGGGGTCGATGCCCGACCGGTCCACGTCGAAACCCATGTAGCGGGGGGCAAATCCGCCTTTGGAATAGTGGGGCTTCCGGACACTGCGGTGCGGGAGGCGACTCACCGGGTGAAGTCCGCCTTCGCCACGACAGGATTCCGTTTTCCGAGCGGACACATAACCGTCAACCTCGCTCCTGCCGCCTTGCCGAAGTCGGGCCCTGCCTTCGATCTTCCGATCGCTCTCGGAATCCTCGTTGCAGCCAAGCTCGTGCCCTGGGACGTCAGCCGCGTGGTTTCTGTCGGTGAGCTGGCTCTCGACGGCAAGATCAGACAGAGCCGCAATGCCCTGGCGGCCGCCCAGGTCGCTCGCAGGCTTGACCGGCCGCTGCTTGTTCCCCGGGGATGCGAAGCGGACGCTTTCCTCGTCGCAGACGTAGACATCCGTCCAGTCGACACGTTGGCCGACGCGGTAGACGCAGCCCTCGATGTCACCAGAAGGGTTGAGCCGACCGATGCAGCGCCGGTGGAACCGGAAGGTCCAGACCTGGCGGATGTGAAGGGCCAGCCCGTGGCGAGACGAGCTTTGGAGATAGCCGCGGCCGGCAGCCACCACCTCTTGCTCATCGGACCCCCGGGCGCAGGAAAGTCGATGCTGGCCAAGCGATTGCCGTCGCTGCTTCCTTCGATGACTCCGTCCGAACGTCTGGAGGCGGCCTCAGTTTGGGCGGCGTCGTCCAGATATCCCCGTCCGGTTGGTAGGCCCTTCCGCTCGCCACACCATTCGGCATCTCCTGCCGCACTCCTCGGCGGGGGCTCCGGGCTGCCGGAACCCGGAGAAGTGAGTCTCGCCTCTGGCGGAGTGCTGTTCTTGGACGAGTTGGGAGAATTTGGCGTCCACCTGCTTGATGGGTTGCGCCAGCCTCTCGAGGACCGCGTCGTGACAATCGCCCGGCGCGGAGCCACTGTGAGATATCCGTCGACCGGGCAGGTTGTTGCCGCTACCAATCCTTGTCCTTGCGGCTACCGCGGGGACCGGGTCAAGGCCTGTGTCTGCGGTGACGCCGAGATCCGCAAGTATCGGCGCAAACTCTCAGGTCCGCTCCTCGACCGTTTCGACATCTCCGTGGCGATCGGCCGGCCCGAGTCATTCACCGGCGGCCCGGAAGAGTCATCCGCAACGGTGCGGGCCAGGGTCGAGGCGGCCCGCACCTTCGCTAACCAGCGAGGCGCGAGTGATGAATGGGATCCCGATGCAAGCGCGGCTCTGGGGAGGGCCTTGGCCGATGGCGTGCTGACCGGACGGGGATATGACAAGGTGCGTAGGGTCGCTCGGACGATCGCCGACCTGGCGGGCGAGGCGACGGTTGCCTTCGACCATTTCCTCGAGGCGATGTCGATGAGGGCGACGTGACGGCGGTCAGCCGGACGGATCCGGCCTATCCGCAGTCCTTGCTCCGATTGACGGACCCGCCGTCCGGCATCCATCTGCGGGGAGCTCTCTCTGATGCACCTGGTGTGGCAATAGTCGGTTCGCGCCGGTGCACCCGGTACGGGGCGAGCCTCGCTCGCACCATGGGCAGGTCGGTCGCCGAGGCAGGCTGGACTGTCGTGAGCGGATTGGCCCGGGGAATCGACACTGCCGCCCACTTGGGGGCGCTCGACGGGAAGGGTGCGACAGTGGCGGTACTCGGGTGTGGGATCGACATCTGGTATCCGGCGTCGAACCGTCAGTTGGGGGAGAGGATCATCGAGACAGGTGCTGTGGTCTCCGAGTATGGGCCGGGTGTTGAACCCGCCCCGTGGCGGTTTCCCGCCCGAAATCGAATAATTGTGGGTCTGTCGGGAGCGGTGGTCGTGGTGGAAGCCGCCGAGCGGTCCGGTGCTCTCATCACTGCCCGACTAGCGATGGAACATGGGATCGACGTGTTCGCGGTGCCCGGAGATCTCGATCGTGAAACCTCGCGTGGTACGAACCGGTTGATCGCTGACGGCGCTCACCCCATTGTTTCGCCGGGCGAAATCGTCGAGATGCTCGAGCGGGTCTTGGGTCCTTGCCGACCCGATGTTGGCGTCGCCAAGCAACCACCGATCGGTGGCCCCATGTTCGTCCACGAGGTGGCGGCTGTCCTCGGAGTGACGATCGGAGAGGCCTCTCGCAAAGTGAGTGAGTGGGAGCTCGCCGGTCTGGTGAGGATGAAGGCCGGAATGGTCGAGCCGGTGGGCTGAGAGACCGTTTTCGCGAGCCGCGGCGTACCATCTCTGGAGTGATCCGCATTCCTGATCCCCCCGAATGGGCCCGAGAGCCCCTGGATGAGTATCTGGGTCGGTGCCGGTCCCAGCGCGGCATGTCTGCCCACACCATCGACGCCTACCGCCGGGATCTCGCCCAGTTCTTCGACTTCTGTTCTCGAAACGGGATCGACAGCACAAGGCAGGTGGATCGACGGTTGATTCGCCGCTGGCTCGCCCACCTCGATACCCGTGGATACGCCCGCACTTCTGTTGCCCGCAAGTCGTCTTCTGTGCGCGCCTTCTACACCGACGCTTTGCGACGGGGTCGGGTCGACCTGAACCCCGCCGCCACTCTCCACCGGCCAAAGCGGCCAGAGCGCCTGCCTCGAGCGTTGCGACCTGACGCGGTTGCGTCGGTCCTGGACTCGATAACCGGGGAGGATCCGATCGACCTGCGAGACCGGGCGCTCCTCGAGACCCTCTATGCGACAGGGCTGCGTGTGTCAGAGGTGGCCGCCCTCACCGTGTCCGACGTGAAAGGAAAGGGCGAGGTCCGAACTAGAGGCAAGGGCGGCCGGGATCGGGTGGTTCCTCTCGGGGTTCCCGCCCAGCGCGCGTTGCAGAAATGGATCTCCCAGGGACGACTCGCAATGGCCCCGTCGGGCACCGATGCTCTATGGATAGGCGTGCGAGGAGGTACCCTCGATCAACGAGGGATACGGAGAGTGGTGCGGAACAGGCTCGGAACCCACCCGCATGCGGTTCGTCACTCCTTTGCAACCCACCTGTTGGAGGGGGGCGCCGACCTCAGAGTGGTCCAGGAACTCCTGGGTCACGTTGATCTGGCGACCACCCAAATTTACACTCACATCACTAGAGATCACCTTCGAAGGACCTATGAGCGAAGCCACCCGCGGGCCTAACCCGGCGGTCGATGAAATCTCGGCCCTATGGACCGAGTACAAGACCACCGGTGATTCCGGGGTCAGGGATCGACTGATCGTCCAATACTCACCCTTGGTGAAGTTTGTCGCGGGCAGGGTCGGTGTCGGGTTGCCGCGCAACGTCGACCAGGCTGACCTCGTTTCGAACGGCATCTTTGGCTTGATCGACGCTATCGAGAAGTTCGAGCCAGAACGCGGTTTCAAGTTTGAGACCTATGCGATCAACCGCATCAAAGGAGCCATCCTCGACGAGCTGCGGGCCCTCGACTGGGTTCCGCGCTCGGTGCGGTCCAGAGCCCGCGAGATCGAACGGTCGGTCGTCGAACTCGAGCATCGGCTCAAGCGCACCCCCTCTGACGACGAACTCGCCAAACACATGAATGTGAACATCGATGACCTGCAGGACAACCTGGCCGAGATCTCGACCCTGGGTTTGGTGGCCCTAGACGAAGTCCTCGGTCCAGACACCGGAAGCTCGCTGGGCGACATGGTGGCCGATGCATCGGGTCTCAGTCCCGAGCAAGCATTTCAGAAAGAAGAGACCCGTCGTCTCCTCGCGGACGCGATCAACCGGTTGCCGGACCGGGAGCGACTTGTCCTGACCCTGTACTACTTCGAGGGTCTGACCCTCGCCGAGGTGGGAGACGTGCTGGGAGTGACCGAATCTCGCGTGTGTCAGATTCACGCCAAAAGTGTGATGTCGTTGAGGAATCGCATGACGGAGCCTTCCTTCCGGTAACCCGTCGCCTTGGTGCCTCACGTCCTCGGCTACTAGCCTGCGGCTCAATCAAGCACGTTCCGTGCATCCCTCTGGTCCGGGAAAACCCGGTTGGGATGGCTCCTCATAATGGGGCTCACCACTGACCTTCGAGGCGGTAGGCGCGCGGTGCGGACGACAACCAGGAAGGAACAAACCATGGCAGTGACCATGAAACAGCTTCTCGAAGCTGGTGTGCACTTCGGGCATCAGACCCGGCGGTGGAACCCCAAGATGGCCCCGTATATCTACGGAGAGCGCAACGGGATCCACATCATCGACCTTCGCCAGACCCTCGATCAGGTGAACAAGGCGGCGGAGTACGTCAAGGAGATGGCAGCCAACGGTGGCTCGATCCTCTTCGTAGGTACAAAGAAGCAGGCTCAGGCTCCGGTCGAGATGGCCGCAAGAGAATCCTCGATGCCTTTCGTCAACTACCGCTGGTTGGGCGGAATGCTCACCAATTTCCAGACCATCCAGAAGCGGATTTACTACATGCGCGAACTAGAACGCATGGAAGAGTCCGGTGAAATGCAGGCACGTCCGAAGAAGGAGCGCCTCCGTCTCCGCCGTGAGTTGGAGAAACTCCAGTCAAACCTGGGTGGAGTGCGAGATCTCACTCGTGTCCCGAGTGCCATTTTCGTGGTTGACGTGAACGCAGAGCAGACCGCAGTCAAAGAGGCTCAGCGTCTCGGTCTAAAGGTCATCGCCCTGGTCGACTCGAACTGCGACCCGGACTTCGTCGACATCGTGATCCCCGGCAACGACGACGCGATCCGGTCAGCCGAGCTGATCGCCATGGCGCTGGCCGAAGCGGCCAAGGAAGGCCGGGAGATGGCCTCGGTCAAGAAGCAGAAGAACGACGACGAGTCCTGAGAGAGAACGACGTGGCCGAATACACCGCCAAAGATGTACAGACGCTCCGCCAGTCGGCGGGCGTTGGGATGATGGACGCCAAGAAGGCGCTCGACGACGCGTCGGGTGATTTCGACAAAGCGATCGAACTCCTGCGCGAACGCGGTTTGGCCAAGATGGCCAAACGTGCCGGCAGGGATGCCAACGAGGGCACCATCGGAACGTACCTCCATCACCAAAACGATCATCCTGTGATGGGCGTGATCGTTGAACTGGCTTGTGAGACCGACTTTGTGGCCAAGAGCCCTGAGTTCAACGAAACCGCCAAAGACATCGCCCTCCATATCTCATGGTCGAACCCGACCTGGGTGAAACGTGAGGATGCAGACCCGGAGGCGGTCGCCAAAGAGTCTGATCTAATCGAGCGTGAGGCGAAGGCCTCGGGCAAGCCGGAACAGGCGATTGCCAAAATCGTCGAGGGACGTCTGGAGAAGTGGTTCGAGGAGCGTGTCCTGTACGAACAAGCTTTCGTGAACAAGGAAAAGTTCGACGGGACGATTGCGGACCTCATAACCCAGTTGGGGATGAAGATGGGCGAGAACATCTCGGTCCGTCGCTTTTACCGGGTCGAGGTCGGGGCATCGGTCTGAACCGGCGCATGATTCCGACGTCCTGGGTACGATCGTCGGCCGAATGACCGATCAACCGTCGCGCGTCCTGTTGAAGCTATCGGGTGAGGCTTTCGCCGACCCGATAATCGGATACGGCATCGATCCTGACACTGTCGGGCGCGTGGCTGACGAGATAGCCGAAGCTCACAGCACCGGTGTCCAGATCGCCATTGTGGTCGGAGGCGGCAACATTTTCCGCGGTGTCTCCCAGGCCGCCAAAGGCATGGACGCCGCCAACGCCGACTACATGGGGATGCTGGCGACGGTGATCAACGCCCTGGCCGTGCGGGACGCACTGGAGAAGGCGGGGGTTCCTACCCGAGTGCAGTCGGCGATCACCATGCAACAACTCGCAGAGCCCTATATCCGGCTCCGAGCCATTCGTCACCTCGAGAAGGGGCGTATCGTCGTTTTCGCTGCCGGGACCGGAAATCCCTTCTTCACAACGGACACAACGGCTGCTTTGCGTGCCGTCGAGATCGGTGCCGAGGTCTTGTTGAAGGCCTCGAAAGTCGACGGAATATACGACCGGGATCCGGTCGGAGATCCCACTGCCACCCGCATCGACGAAATCTCATACATGGACTTTCTCAACATGGGCCTGCGGGTCATGGACTCCACCGCCATTACGATGTGCCGCGAGCACAACGTCCCGATCGTGGTCTTCGACATGACCGAACCGGGCACCATTGTCCGGGCCGTGCGCGGAGAGACCATCGGCACGGTCGTCCATTAGGAGGAAATGATGCTCGACGATGTTCTCAGTGAGGCAGCGACAGCGATGGAGTCAGCCATCGAGCACGTGGGGTCCGAATTCGCGACTGTCCGGACTGGACGAGCCAATCCCCAGATCCTCAACCGGATCTCAGCCGAGTATTACGGCACGCTGACGCCTCTGCAGCAGTTGGCGTCCTTGAACGTGCCGGAACCGCGTCTGCTCGTAGTGCAGCCATTCGACAAGAGCGCTCTCGGCGACATCGAACGCGCGATCCGCGAGTCCGATCTCGGTTTGAACCCTTCTAACGACGGCACGGTTATTCGCATCGCCTTCCCGACGCTCACCGAGGAGCGTCGAAAGGAGCTCATCCGGCTGGTACGCCAGATGGCTGAGGACGGCAGAATTGCGATCAGGAACATCCGACGCCACGCCAAGTCGGACATGGAAGCTTTGCACGGTGAGATCTCCGACGATGAGATTCACCGTTCCGAGAAGACCCTTCAGGACCTGACGGACTCGATGGTGGCCCGAATAGATGATCAGCTCTCCCGCAAGGAGAGCGAGTTGTTAGAGGTTTAGAACATGCCGGACGAAACCAAGTTCACGCGCCCGTGGGAGGACACGTCGAGCGATGAGCCCGAGATTGTGATCTCTGACGAGGAATCGGATGACACCGCGGAACCAGCCTTCTCTTTCGAGGACTCGGAAGACACCCCGGAATCAGACGAATCGTCCGAGCTAGGCGACCTCGGAGCCGATGATTTCGGTTCCGGTGGCGGCCTCCTCGCCGGGTACACCGATGACGACTACCTCGCTGCGACCACTCGGGAGTACCAAGGCCTGGCTGAGAGCATCGCGGCAGCCGAGGGTTTCGAATACGAACGTCAAGCGGTCGCGGCCTCGATGCCTGGCGTCGGTTCAGGTTTGGTCGGGTTCGAGGACGTAACGGGTAGGCCGGGCGTCTCAGAGGAAGATGTTGAAGCCGAAGAACAACAGCGCGCCTCCGACCTGACGCTGCGCATTGGATCAGGTCTCGTACTCGTGGGGATGTTCCTCGGGTGCCTTTTTCTCGGTGGCGTCTGGTTTACAGCCCTCGTGACGATCGTCATGGTTCTGGCGCTCGGGGAGTTCTATTCCACGCTTCGATCTCGGGGATACAAGCCGGTGGCCCTGTTCGGGTTCTTAGCGGTAATCATCGGGGCTATCGCCGCGCACGCCGGTGGCGCCGATGCCCTTGCCTCGACACTCGCGTTCGCAACGCTGGCGGTCGCCCTTTTTTATTCGGTCGTGGTGAGACGTGATCCGCTGGAAAATGCGGCGGTCACCGTTCTAGGGATGGTGTGGGTCTCGCTCCTGGCATTTGCGATCATCATCGCCAGAGCCGAGAACGCGGTCGAGTTGATCCTGTTGCTCGTTCTGCTCACGGCCTTCTTCGATATCGCCGGCTACTTCGTCGGCCGTTCGTTCGGAAGAAGATTCATCGCTCCCTTCGTGTCTCCCCGGAAGACGGTCGAAGGCCTCATCGGTGGGGTAGCGGTCACACTCGCTCTGGCATCCGTGCTCTCGACTATCCCCGCTTATGACTTCATGGGATTGGGTGGAGCGATACTTGTGGCTCTTGTAGTTGCGATCTTCGCCCCTCTCGGCGACGCGGCGGAATCTGTCGTAAAGAGGGCACTCGAGACGAAGGACATGGGGTCGATCCTTCCCGGTCACGGCGGAATGATCGACCGTATCGACGCTCTTCTCTTTGTCGTTCCTGTCGGGTATTTCCTGTTCTGGTTGCTCGACTACCTGTGAACCGGCGTCCGCTCGTCGTCCTGGGGGCGACCGGTTCGATCGGCCGTCAGACTCTCGAAGTGGCGGCTTCTCTCGAACTCGAGGTAGCTGTTCTGGCCGCCCGTCGCCCTGGCCCGCGGCTGGTCGAGGTGGCGGCTGCTCACCCTGGGGCCGTCGTCGTTGTGACGGGCGGGACCACGGACGAACGGGAGTGGTTTTCGCACGAAGTCTCTAACCCTGTCCGGTTCGGAACCGAAGCCATGATTGAGGCGGCGGGTAGGTCAGGCTCCACGGTGATGAACGGCCTCGTCGGTGCCGCAGGTCTCCGACCGACTATGGCAGCGCTGGAAGCTGGCAACCGACTGGCACTGGCCAACAAGGAGAGCCTCGTAACTGCTGGCCCGCTCGTGATGGCCGCCGCGAGGCGCCACGGGGCGGAGTTGATCCCGGTCGATTCGGAGCACTCCGCGCTCTTCCAGTTGGTGAACGCGGACGTCGAGTCGCTGGTGATCACAGCTAGTGGCGGCCCGTTCCGAGGCCGGCTCGCATCCGATCTCGCCGATGTGACGCCGGAAGAGGCCCTCGCTCATCCCACGTGGTCGATGGGGAGACGAATCTCGATCGATTCGGCGACCCTCGCCAACAAAGGGTTGGAGGTCATCGAGGCCAACGTGCTGTTCGACATCCCGTTCGACAGGATCGACGTGGTGGTCCACCCCCAGAGCGTCGTGCACTCGATGGTCAGGCTCGTCGACGGCTCGCTGATCGCCCACGTGGGAGCCACTGACATGCGCATCCCTATCGCCTACGCCCTCTCGCACCCTGATCGAGCGCCGTCGGATGTGCCGTTCGATCTAGTCGGCCAGAGCCTCGACTTCGAGGCTGTCGACCGCCAGACCTTCCGGGCACTGGATCTGGCTTATGCCGCAGGTGCCACCGGCGGTGTCGCGCCGTGTGTTTTCAACGCGGCAGACGAAATCGCGGTTCAGGCATTCCTCGACGGCCGGCTCGGGTTTCTTGGCATTCCCGACTTGATCGAACGGACGTTGGAAGAAGTTGAATTCGCCGAGCTTGAGTCGATCGAACACGCTCTGTCTGTCGACGCTGAGGCCCGAGATGTCGCGGCCTCACTGGTTTCCGGCGCCTGCTGACAGGTGTCGATAGGGCTAGGGCGGCGGGTAACGTAATGAGGTCTATGGCACCAGGTATCAAATGATCGGCGGAATAGCCGCGCTCGTCGCGCTCATCGGTTTCATCGTCGCGCACGAGGCCGGGCACTACTTCGCCGCGCGAGCCACCGGAATGAAAGTCACCGAGTTTTTCATCGGGTTCGGTCCCCGGATCTGGTCTTTCCGCCGCGGGGAGACCGAGTATGGAATCAAGCCGATTCCCTTTGGTGCCTACGTCAAGGTCATAGGCATGAACAGCCTCGAGGAGGTCGATCCCGAAGAGGAGCACCGTACCTATCGCTCGAAGCCGTTCTGGGCCAAGTCGCTGGTTGTCCTGTCGGGAGTCGCCGCGAACTTCCTCATCGCCTTTCTGATCTTCACCGGCGTCTCGCTCTCCCAGGGCGAACCGGTGGTCGTTGACGGCCAGCCGGTTCTTTCGACGGAGGTCGCCGGTGTCGTGGACGTAGACGGCGACGGAAATCCGACCGCGGCCGCCGCGGCCGGCCTCGTCGCGGGTGATGTGATCGTCGGGATCGACGATATTCGGATCGCCGGTTGGGAGGACCTTCGCGAGGCCATCGAAGGCATGGCGGGCACCGATGTCGAGCTGATCGTCAACCGTGACGGATCCGAGCTCAGCCTGGCAACCACCTTGGGTTCGCGTGTCGATCCCGAGACCGGCAACGAGGTCGGATTCCTTGGATTCTCGCCCGCTGTCGCCACCCAGAACGTCTCTTTGGCGGAATCGACCTGGACCGGAGCACGCCAGGTCGCGTTCGCAGTCGGGTTCACGTTTGAGGCGTTCGGGAGAATTCTGCGCTTCGACACTCTGGGTCAACTGTTCGGCGGGATCTTCGGCGGTGAGGTTGATCCCGATATCCGGCCTGTCAGTCCTATCGGCATCGTTCAGATCGGGAGCCAGAGTGACGAGTTTGGGATCGTGAACATGATTCTTCTCATGGCCTTCGTGAACGTGATCCTGGGAACTATCAACGCCCTGCCGCTCTATCCCCTCGACGGCGGCCACTTTGCGGTCGCGTTATACGAGCGAGTCAGCGGGCGGGCCGCGGACATGCGCAAGATGGTTCCCATAGCAATCACAGTGATTGCGATCATCGGCTTGATCGGTGTCCTCGCGATAATCCTGGACATAGTCAATCCCATAGACCTCGGGTGATCGGATGGCCGAACGCAGACAAACGCGACAGCTTCACGTAGGACCGGTTGCCGTCGGTGGTGGTTCGCCGATCACCGTTCAGTCGATGACAACCACTAAGACGGCCGACGTCGAAGGCACTCTGCAGCAGGTCTATGCCCTGGCTGCAAACGGGGCCGACATCGTCCGCATCACGTGCAACGATGTCGACGCCGCAACCGGACTGGCCGAGATTGTTCCCCGTTCGCCGGTGCCGATCATCGCCGACATTCATTTCCAGTACCGGCTAGCTCTGGCCGCCCTGGAAGCCGGAGTCGACGGGTTGCGGCTGAATCCGGGCAACATCCGCAAAGAGGACCAAATCAAGACTGTCGCCAGGGAGGCCAAGGATCGCGGCAAGCCGATCCGGGTAGGAGTCAACGCCGGGTCTCTAGACAAGGACATCGAAGCGAAGTTCGGCGGTGCCGTGCCGGAGGCCCTTGTCGCATCTGCCCAGCGGGAGATCAGCTTCCTGGAGGACGTCGATTTCTTCGACATCAAGATCTCTGTCAAGCACTCCAACGTTCCGACCATGGTCGATTCCTACCGATTGCTGGCAGACACCGTGGACTATCCGCTGCATTTGGGTGTGACCGAAGCCGGGCCGCTTCCGGGTGGGCTCATCAAATCCGTCGCGGGGATCGCGACGCTTCTCAACGAAGGAATCGGCGACACCATCCGGTTCTCGCTCACAGCGGATCCGGTTGAGGAAGCCAAGGCCGGGCGTCAGTTGCTCGAGTACCTCGGACTACGCGAACGCAAGGGCGTCGATCTCATCGCTTGTCCGTCCTGTGGCCGGGCAGAGGTCGATGTCATCGAGGTCGCCACCCGGGCCCAGGCGGCATTGGAGGAGGCCAATCTGCCGATACAGGTGGCAGTGATGGGGTGCGTGGTGAACGGACCGGGAGAAGCCAGTTCAGCCGACATCGGGATCGCGGCTGGACGGGGCAGGGGCCACCTGTTCATACGCGGTCAGGTTGTACGTGTGGTCCCGGAAGCCGAGATGGTCGAGGCACTCCTGGATGAGGCGCGCAAACTCGTGGAAGAGGGGGTTGATGCCCGGCTGGCGGCGGCAGATGCCAATGCCGCCGCGATCGCAGAGGCTGAGAGGACTCAGCTCGTGGAGATTCAGGGTGACGCCAACCGTAACGAGGAGCGCAAGAAGCGAGTTGTGGAAGCCGCCAGTCGGGACTGATCAGCTCGACGCAATCTGTTCGATCTCGTCGAGAAGCGCAGCCTTGCGATCCTCATCGAGGAACGATGCGATCACTGAGTTGCGAGCGAGGGCAATGATCTCTTCTCGGCCGAACTCGAGGCCGCTGACGAGCGCCCGGTAGTTGTCTGCGATGTAGCCGCCGAAATAGGCCGGATCATCGGAGTTCACGCAAACGATCAGCCCCTCGTCCATGAGTCTGCGCATTGGATGGTCCTCCATCCGTTCGACCACGTGGAGCACCACGTTGCTCAGAGGACACACAGTGAGAGGGATTTGCTCGTCCCGGAGCCTGGCGACCACCGCGGGATCCTCCAGGCAGCGGACGCCGTGATCGATCCGACTCACGCCGAGAACATCCAACGCGCCTGTGATGTATGAAGGCGGCCCTTCCTCTCCCGCATGTGCGACCGCCCGCAACCCTTCTGCCCCCGCCAGCCGGTAGGCGTCGACGTAAGGCTCGGGAGGGTGGCCACTCTCAGACGAATCCATACCGATTGCAACCACTCGGTCCAGGTGTCCTGTGGCATCTGTGATTGTCGCAACGGCGTCCTCGGGTGGCAGGTGGCGAACGACGCACAGGATCAAGTCAGAGGTGAGCCCTAGTTCTTCCTCGGCCCGGTCCATTGCACGCGCGAAGCCCTTCATGAACACTTCAAATCCGACCCCGCGATGGGTGTGGGTCTGAGGATCGAAGAAGATCTCGGCGTGGCGGACTCCGTCGGCTGCCGCCCGCTGCAGGTACGCCCACATCAGGTCGTCGAAGTCCTGTTCTTGCAGTAGAACCGCCGCCCCTTGGTAATAGACGTCGAGAAAAGACTGCAGGTCAGAGAATCGGTAGGCGGCATCTATCTCTGTCAGATCCGACCAGGGAAGGGTGACATTGTTTCGTTCTGCCAGCGTCAACATCATCTCGGGTTCGAGGGTCCCTTCGATGTGCACATGCAGTTCGGTCTTGGGGAGAGCGACGATGAGTCTGTCGAGTTCCGGATCTATCGGCATGGCGAAACGCTACCTCCTCATGATCGCCGTCGCCCAGAGATTGGTGGCGCGGTCGATGACCTCTTCTTTCGATCCTGCAGTGGAAATGATCCACCTACCAAGCGCCTTCCATCCTTCTCGTGTCGGCTGGGATGCCATCCGGCGATCGATGTCGGCGTCGTCCATTCCGCGGGCACGAAGACGCTCACGGCGGACTTCGACCGGCAGGTCAGCCACGATTGTCCGCATCCAGCCCACGCCCAGCAGATCGGCCGGGACCGATACCTCGACCACGACGGTCTTCCCACCTGCCTCGGCGATCTGACCTGCGATGGCGGCGGCAATCGCAGGGTGCGTAATCGACTCCAGGTCAGACAGAGCCTTGGGGTCTTCGAAGACGATCGCCGCCAGGGCGGCACGATCGATTGGACCGTCTGTCACGACTGAGGGCCAGCGCGCGGCCACCGGCTCGTAGGCGGCTCCTCCCGATTCGAGTACCTGATGGCCGATCTTGTCAGCATCAATGGTTAACGCACCCATGCTTTCCAGAGCCTGGCGAACAGTGCTCTTTCCTGAGCCGATTCCGCCGGTGACCACCCAGGTGCTCGTCATATTCAAGACGGTAACTGTCGAGCGCCGGTCTACCCTCGCTCATCACATGCGTTGGTCGAATGCCCATATACCCACTCTGCGAGATGACCCGGCTGAGGCTGAGGCAATCAGCCACAAGCTTCTCGTGCGCGGCGGTTTCATGCGTCAGCTGTCGGCCGGGCACTACTCGATGCTTCCCATGGGAGTGAAAGTGCGGGCGAATGTCGATCGCGTGATCCGGGAGGAGATGGACGCGATCGGCGGCCAGCAATTCCACCTCCCCGCCCTGCACCCTGCCGAGATCTGGAGAAAGTCAGGTCGTTGGGACGCTATGGGGGAAGAGATGTTCCGACTCGTCGACCGAAAGGGCGCAGACAACGCCCTCGGTATGACGCACGAGGAGGTCTTCGCTCTTCTCGCCTCAGAGCTGACCTCCTACCGCCAGCTTCCTCAGATCTGGTATCAGATCCAGACGAAGTTCCGTGACGAACCCCGGCCGAAGTCCGGTCTTCTGCGGGTGCGTGAGTTCACGATGAAGGACTCCTACACCCTGGACATCGATGCGGCTGGACTCGATGCCGCCTTCTTGGCACACCACGGTGCATACGTGAAAATCTTCGAGCGGCTCGGGCTGAACGCAATTCCGGTTGAGGCATCCTCGGGAAACATGGGTGGTTCAGAATCGACGGAGTTCATGGTCGCAAGTCCCGCCGGCGAGGACTGGATCGTCACCTGCGCGACCTGTGACTACGCCTCAAACGTAGAGCGCGCCGCATCGAAGGTGGCCGAAGCCATTGATCCGGACCAAGCACCAATGCCTTCTCGGTTCGCCACTCCCGGCATCCGCACCATCAAGGCGCTCGCAGAGGACTTTCCCGATGTCGCGGCACCCGACAGACAAATCAAAACCCTGGTCTACGTACTCGATGGCGACCTGGCTCTCGTGCTGATGCGTGGCGATCACGCGCTTCAGGAACAGAAGCTGGCAGATGCCACAGGGGCTTCTGAGATCCGAGCGGCCAATGAGGAAGAGATCGTCGGTCTGCTCGGAGCCCACCCTGGGAGTTTGGGAAGCGTCGGCGTCGACGGACCCCCAATCATCGCGGACCATGCGCTAGCAGGCAGGCGCGGCCTGGTTACAGGAGCCAACGATGATGATTGGCATTTCCGGGACGTGGACGTCGCCCGGGACATCGCGGTGACCCGCTGGGAAGACTTACGGACGGTGACTGCCGGCGAGCCGTGCATCGTAGATGGTGGCTCGCTCGACCTCTGGAAGGGAATCGAAGTCGGGCACATCTTCAAGTTGGGAACCCGGTACGCCGAGGCAATGGGCGCCTTCGTCCAGGATGAGGAGGGCGAGAGCCATCCGGTGATCATGGGCTCTTACGGCATCGGGCTCGAAAGGTCGATGGCAACGGTTGTCGAGAGCTCCCACGATGAGCGGGGAATCATTTGGCCCGTCGGAGTAGGCCCATGGGACGTTGTTGTGACGACATTGCGGGCGGACGATCCAGGTGTTCAGGCGGCCGCTAGCGGCCTGTATAACGAGCTGCGGGCAGCTGGAATTTCGGTGATCTACGACGACCGGTTGGAGCGGCCGGGGGTCAAATTCGCCGATGCCGAACTGATCGGGATCCCCTTTCGGGTCACGATCGGGCCGAGAGGGCTGGAGGCTGGCACGGCCGAGTTGACCCCACGAGCGACGATGGAGACAGAAGAGATTCAACTCACGGAGGCAGTCGAACTTGTCGCTCGTCGGATCAGCGACGGATGATCCGCTCGCGTCCCGAGTAGACGACGAATGAGTCGCCGCGGGCAAAGCCGGCGACGGTCAGACCGACCTCCTCGGCGAGTTCGATCGCAAGCGACGAAGCCGCAGAGACTCCGATGACTATCGGGATACCGGCAACTGCCGCCTTCTGGGCGATTTCAAAACTGATCCTGCCGGATACGACGAGGATGACTTCGCCCAACGGCCAGCGATGGACAGCCAACGAACCGATCGCCTTGTCAACCGCGTTGTGCCGTCCTACGTCCTCGGCCGAGGCCAGGACCGTTCCGGCCGTGTCCACCAGCGCAGCACCGTGGAGACCGCCAGTGGCGTTGAAAATCTCCTGCACGTCCCGAAGTCGTTCGATGAGGATCGAAACCAAACCGGCATCAATGCGCGGTCCGTCCGGCAATGGACGGGAGGCGATGCGGACCGCGTCGATGGAGGCCTTCCCGCACACGCCACAGGAGGAAGTTGTGTAGGTGTTACGTCGGAATTGCTCGGGATCGACGGACACGCCCGGCGCGAGATGCATCACGTAGCGGTCGCCGTCCAACCTTTCGAGCCGATCGAGTTCGCCAGGACTCAAGAGGATTCCTTCAGTGAGGCAGAAGCCGCGTGCTAGCTCCAACTCCATTCCTGGCGTCCTCATCAGTACTGCGATCGGCGTCGATCCCAGCCGCATCTCGAACGGCTCTTCGGCAGCGACGCGGTCTGTGACCTGGCTGGCTTCGCCGCCGGTGAAACGAACCACCTGTACCTCGTTGAATCCATCCACGCTCCCAGGCTACGGGTTCGCTCCTACGATTCGCACAAACTGACTGGAGAACCACATGCGAGCTCACAACTTCGGTGCCGGACCGTGCACTTTGCCAGAGGATGTCTTGGCGGAGGCACGGGACGAGCTTCTCGACTTCGCAGGCACAGGGATGTCTCTTGTCGAACTCAGTCATCGATCCAAGCCCTACGACGAGGTTCATCAGGAGGCTCTCTCGCTGACTCGTTCGGTGTCCGGTGTGCCCGACGACTTCGACGTTCTCTTCATCCAGGGAGGGGCGACCTTTCAGTTCTCGATGATTCCGATGAACCTGCTCGCGTCGGGAGAGCGCGCCGGGTACCTCGTCTCAGGTTCGTGGGGGGAAAGGGCATACGCCAACGGGCTCCATCACGGTGAGGTCTACGCCGCATGGGACGGTCACGAAAGCTCCTACACGTCGATGCCCGACCCCGGTGACCTCCTCATCGAAGAGCCGACCCGCTATCTGCATGTGACGACGAACGAGACGATCGGGGGCATCCGAATGGTCGAGTTCCCCGAAACAGAAGTCCCCCTGGTCGGGGACATGTCATCTGAGTACCTCGCTCGACCGATCTCCTGGGATCGCTACGACCTCGTTTACGGCGGCGTGCAGAAGAATCTGGCGCCCGCCGGAATGGCGGTCGTGTTCGTTCGCAAGTCCACCACCGAAGCAGCCAACCAGAACCTAGGGGACTACTTGCGGTACGGATTCCATGCCGAGTCCGACTCTTTGGGCAATACGCCGCCGATGTTCCCGATTTACCTCATGGGTAAGGTTTTGTCCCGTGTTGCTGCTCGGGGTGGGGTAGAAGCCCTCGAGCATGAGTCGGCAGCGAAGGCGGCTGCGCTCTACGACGCCATCGACGGTTCGGACGGGTTCTATCGCAACCCGGTGAACAGGCGTGATCGGTCTCATATGAACGTGGTGTTCCGCCTCCCGACCGAAGAAATGGAAGCCGACTTCGTGCGAGAGTCTGAGATGGCAGGGCTGATCGGTCTCAAGGGTCACCGCAGCGTGGGGGGTCTGCGGGCCAGTCTTTACGCCGCCTTGTCTCTCGAAAGCGTCCATACCCTCGTGACGTTCATGGAGGATTTCCGTCGCGCCAGAGTTTGATTAGGTGTTGGTTACCCCGGGTCCCCTGCAGTCTCGGCTTGCGTGTGCAGAAGTCCGGGAAATGCCAAGAAGCTCATCAGAAGTCCCACTACTCCCGCCAGCACGGGTGCGCCGAGCGTCATGTGGATCGACCATCCGATTCCCGCATCTGAGAGAGCGATAGCGATGAGATAGAGGGCGTACCAGACCGCCGGAACGAGAAATGCCACGACCCGGATGCGTTCGGGTTGCTCAGCGGCTGGCCTCACGAATAACGCCGCCACGTCACCGATGATGCCAGCGACCAGGGCGACGCCGATGTACCAGTACCTGTCGTTGAGGACCGTCATCAGCGCGCCACTCAACCCGACGAGCATGGTGATCGAACCAAGTGGCAACGGCCCGTGCCTCAGAGCGAGGAGAACGAAACCGGCGATGAGGCTGGCCTGTATCAAGAGTGCTGCCACACCCAGCACGTCCCGGGCAGAGGAGTCCATCCAGAATGGAACGTGTCCGGATACGTTGGTCGCGATGACCGACATGTCGGCTGACCAACTTGACCCGGCCCAACCTTCATTTCCCCGGGGATCCTGGGTGAGGTTGCGGATGTTGGACCCGTCGACGGTCATTACGAAGAGGTCGAACGTCCCGTCTCGATCGCTCGCAAACACGATCTGGTCGCCATCCGGAGACCAAGCGGGGGCAACGTCTGCAGCATCGGAGGTGGTGAGAACGACGAGGTCGGACCCATCGGGACGGACCAGGGCTATGTCCGGGTTACCGGAGGCGTCGGTCTCGAACGCCAGCCACTCGCCGTTCGGCGAGAAGGCCGCGGCGCCTTCGCGGTCTGTTGAGCCGGTCAGGCGAACCGGGTGGCCACCCGACGAAGGAATCCGATACAGGAACTGGACCCCGTCCCGATCCGACGAGAAGACGATTGCGCTCCCGTCGGGTGACCAGGTCGGACCCCAGTCGGTCGCCGGTGAATCAGTCAGCCGAACGAGGTCATCTCCGTCGCTTCCGATCGCAAAGATCTCCGCGTTCCCATCCACCCCGTCGGTGAAAGCGATCCGTGAACCGTCCGGCGACCACTCTGCGTGGTGAAACAGGGTCTCGCCTTCATGGATGACCCTCGGCATCGACCCGTCCGCCTCCATCACCACGATTCGACCGACTTCGCCCACGACCACGCTCATGACCATCCGGCCATCGGTCGCCACGTCGGGCATCCACTCTTGGTCCGAGCCTTCGATCGGGACCCGAGTCTGCGTGGTGCCATCAGCCGAGACCAACACAAGGTCCGATCGACCGAGGTCTACCTCAGGGGTGGCCTCGGGCCAGGTGTCGACGGCGGGATGAACGTACTGGGTGAACGCTCCGAGAATGGCCAGACCGGTCGCCATCGCTGCGACCCACGGGAGCCAGCCCGGAAACGACGTGGGTTGGCCCTTGAACCAGGCCGACCTGACAGGCCCGAAGACCATCATCATCCCGCTGGCAGCCAGCGCCAGATGGGTCGGGCTGAGGAGGGCATCGACGTTCTCTTCAATGCCGAACAACAAGTGCCAGATCATGTCGGCGAGGCCAGCAACGAGGAAGAGCACCGACCCGAGTAAGGCCAGGTCGTAGCCTCGGGGCAAACCGCCGAGAAGGGTCGTTCCGTCCCTCCTGCCTTTGAGAGCCGTTGCCAGCAGTACACCGCCGAAAAGTCCCGCCGCCGCGTACAGCAATGCGTGCCAAGGAGTGAAGAATGAGTCGTCGACTAGCCCGTGCGAGTGGGCCCATAGGTCGATGAAAAACCCCAAGCCGAGCAAGGTCGCCAGGATGCCCGTCACCACGTCGAGTCGGCTTGGATTCAGCTCGACCGAACTCGACAAGGGCTTCTTGAGAGTGGGTGCGGCGCCCATTCGAGCGATGTTAAGCCAGGCGAAATCGGCGCGGCGGTCGCGCCCACTCAAAGCTCTTGGTGAGCATGCCACACGGTGACATCCACGGGCCGTCAGCGGGTTCGCGAATTCGATAACCGCGTTCCGAACTCACAATCGATCCCGCGGTAAGTCAAACGTCAAAGGGGTAGTACCGAGTTGTCAACCATCCCACGTGGGCGTGGACGGAGGCGGCGATGACCCCAGGGTATTGGGGTTTTATTGGCGCGCTATGATGGCTCGCGGACATCCGAGTTTGGCTTTGAGGTGGGCGTCGAGCCCGCCTCTTTTGTTGACGGATGAGCAAAGAGGACGACTGACGACCGGATGAAAGAATGGCCTTCGTCGATGACGTGCGAAGTTTGATAGAGCCATGGCTTGCCGCTGAGAGGCTCGAACTGGACGATCTGGAGCTCAAGGGCACCGGCCCCGGGCGGACTTTGCGCGTCGTAGTCGACTCGACAGATCCCATTGACCTGGACCGCATCGCCGAGGTGAGCAACGGCATCGGTCGGCTGCTCGACAACGATGTCGACATCGACGAGCCCTATCAGCTCGAAGTCACGTCCCCCGGCCTCGAACGCTTGCTCAGGACTCCAAGACACTTCCAGAAGTCTGTGGGTCGCGAGGTGACCATGAAAATCCGCCGGGACGGCGAGACGATTCTCGCCAAGGGCCACTTGAGCCACGCCGGCGAGGAGACGGGATCCGTCACAACCGAGGACGGAACCGTCATCGAATTCGCATACGACGAGATTGCCAAGGCCAGGACTGTCTTCCGTTGGCAGGCCGCACCGAAACCGGGCAAGAAGTGAGGAGACGCGCATGAAGATCGACTTTCAGGTAATGGAGGCACTCGAGTTGCTCGAGAGAGAGCGCGGTGTTCCGGTCGATACGATTCTGGATGCGCTCGCAAATGCCCTGGTCAGTGCCTACAAGCGCAGCCCGGGTGCTGCCGAGGAAGCAAGGGTCACCATCGACCCTGACAGCGGCGATATCCGTGTCTATGCCCAGGAATTGGACGAGGAAGGAAACGTCACTCGCGAGTGGGAGGACACGCCAGACGACTTCGGTCGCATCGCCGCCCAAACCGCCAAGCAGGTCATCGCCCAGCGCCTGCGCGAGGCCAAGCGAGAGCAGGTCTTCGACGTTTACGAGGGCCGGGAGGGCGACCTTGTGACGGGGATCGTCCAGCAGGTAGACAACCGCTATGCCATCCTCGATCTCGGAGATGCCGAGGCGATCGTCCCTGGATCTGAGCGAATCCCTTACGAGCGTCTCGAGCGGGGTAACCGGATCAAGGGCGTGATCATCGAGGTGCGGGGTGAAGGCAAAGGCCCTCAGATAGTCGTCTCGCGCAGTCATCCAGACCTGGTACGCCGACTACTCGAACTCGAGGTTCCTGAACTGGTCGACGGTACGATCGAGATCGTCGCGATCGCCCGGGAGCCGGGACATCGGACGAAGATCGCCGTTGTTAGTCACGATCCGAACGTTGATCCGAAGGGCGCCTGTGTTGGTGCTCGCGGTTCTCGTGTCAGACAGGTGGTCAACGAGCTGCGAGGCGAGAAAGTGGACGTCGTCCAGTATCGCGAGGACACCCGCCAGTTCATCGCCGAGGCGCTCGGCCCCGCCAAGATCAAGGACGTCATAATCGACGAAGATGAGAAGGTTGCTGAGGTCATCGTCGGACAGCACCAGCTGTCGTTGGCGATCGGCAAAGAAGGCCAGAATGCCCGTCTCGCGGCGCGACTGTCGGGCTACAAAATCGACATTCGCTCCGACGAGCCGCCACTAGACGAGACGCCCGTCGACGACCCCGGTGTCGAAGAAGTAGCAGCAGCAGATGCGGCCCCGGAGGTGGACGAAGCGACCGAGGTTCCCGCCGACTCCGAGGCCAGCGACGAGGACGCTGCCAGCGTCGAGACCGGACAGGGCGACGATGACGCCGCCGGCGAAGAAGAGTGAGTTGGAGTAACAGTGGCGAAAGTACGTATATATGAGATTGCGCGGGATCTCGACCTGGAGTCGAAGGATGTCCTCGAAAGGGCGTTGGAGCTTGGTTACGAGCTGAAGACGGCTTCTTCCAGCGTCGAAGAGGGTGAAGCGGAGCTGATCAAACAGGCGTTGACCGGTGGCGCCGCTAGCGAAGCGACAGCCGAGCCGGAGCCCGAGTCAAAACCGGAGCCCGAGCCGGAGCCTGAGTCGACTCCTGAACCAGAGGCGACCCCTGAACCCGAAGCGGTAGTTGCGGCCGAGTCCGACTCCGAGTCACCCGATCCCGACTCCGAGTCACCCGAGATCGGGCTGGCGACCGTCCACGAAGGTATGACGGTGACCGAGTTCGCCGAGGCCATCGGGGCCTCAGCCGGCGACGTTGTCAAGGCGTTGATGCTCAGAGGCCGTCCAGCAGGCGCGGCAGCCCAAATGCCGTCTGACATGTTCGAAGAGATCGCCGAGACCTTCGATGTGATCGTGGATGTGGCTGACGCTCCGGCTCCCGAGACCGCGCCGGCGACGGCAGAGATGCCGGTCTTCGAGGACTCGGAAGCAGACCTAGTGGCACGGCCACCGGTCATCACTGTGATGGGGCATGTCGATCACGGAAAGACTTCGTTGCTCGACCGAATCCGCAAGGCCAATGTGGTTCAAGGTGAAGAGGGCGGTATCACCCAGCACATCGGTGCCTACCAGGTGAATGTCGGAGGTAACCGCCTCACGTTCATCGACACTCCCGGACACGAGGCGTTCACCACGATGCGCGCTCGAGGAGCCGAGGTGACAGACATTGTGGTCCTGGTTGTCGCCGCTGACGACGGTGTCATGCCTCAAACCATCGAAGCGATCAGCCATGCCAAAGCCGCAGGCGTCGAACTGGTCGTGGCCATCAACAAGATGGACCTGCCCGCGGCAGACCCGATGCGTGTCCGGACCGAGTTGACGCAGCACGGCGTAATCACTGAAGAACTCGGTGGCGATGTCACATCCGTCGAACTCTCGGCCGAGACGGGCGACGGAATCGACGGGCTGCTCGAGGTCCTCGACCTCATCGCCCAGCTCCAGGAGTACAAGGCCAACCCGAAGCCGTCTGCCACAGGTGTCGTGATCGAGTCTCAACTCGATCCGGGCATGGGCCCCACGGCGACCGTGATTGTTAAGCGCGGCACCCTCAAACAGGGCGACTCCTTCGTAGCCGGCGCGGTCCCCGGGCGTGCGAGAGCGCTCATGGATCACGATGGCAATCGTCTCCAGTCGGTCGGTCCGAGCGACCCTGTCCTGATCATGGGCTGGTCAGACGTTCCGACTGCCGGTGACATTCTCGAAGTCTTCAAGAACGACAAAGAAGCCAGAGCCATTGCAGAGGACCGTGGACAGTCGCTGAAGGACGAGAGCCAAGGAACGATGACTGCCAGAGATCGACTGCAGGGTCTCCTCGAGCAGTTGCGCTCCGAGGACACCGAGCTGAGGGTGATCCTGAAGACCGACGCTCACGGTTCGCTCGAGGCGCTCAAGGAGTCCATCGCCAAGATCACGCGAGAGGACGGCCGAATCGATGTCGTTCACGGCGCCGTCGGAGGAATCAACGAGAACGACGTCACGTTGGCCGAGGTAACCGGCGCCGTGATCGTCGGGTTCAACGTTCGTCCCGACCCGAAGGCTCGGCGCGCCGCCGAACAAGCTGGCATCGAGGTCCGGACCTACGGGATCATCTACGAACTTCTCGACGAACTAGAAGCGTTCCTCGTCGGCCGGCTGGCGCCGGACCAAGAGGAGGTCGTCCTCGGATCGGCTGAGGTGCGGGCTCTGTTCAAGGTTCCCCGCGCAGGCACGATTGCAGGGTGTTACGTCATCGAGGGTGTTGTCCAGCGGGCCGCCAAGGCTCGATTGCTTCGCTCCGGTGTGGTTGTGTACGACGGTCGGATCGACTCCCTTCGCCGATTCAAAGACGATGTCCGTGAGGTGGCGTCCGGCTTCGAATGTGGAATCGGACTGGAGAACTTCAATGACGTCAAGGAAGGCGATGTCATCGAGGCCTTCGAGATCCGCGAGGTTGCTCGAACCTGATGCACGTTGCGGCGCTGCGGATCGAGGTTCATATACCTGCCAGCGATTCGCTCAAGGGCAAACGGAAGGTCGTCAGGCCGTTCGTTGAAGGCCTGCGCCGGGTTGCGTCTGTGAGCGTTTCGGAGGTCGACCACCACGACACTTGGCAGCGAGCTGCTTTCGGTATCGCGCTGGTAGCTCCGGATGCGCCTGCGCTGGAACGTCTGCTCGAATTGGTGCGGCGCTACGTTGATAGTCAGCTCGAACTGGACGTACTGGACGTGAGAGTTTCATATATGGAGGGCATCGATGGGTGACCCGTCCTTTTCTCGGATGCGGAGGGTGAACGCCATCGTTCACGAGGTTCTCGCCGAACAGATCGAGATCCTCAAAGACCCCCGTCTTGAGTTCGTTTCGGTGACAGGCGTCGATACAACGCCCAATCTCCGTCGCGCCGTTGTGTATTTCTCGACCCTCGACCCTGCGAAGACCGATGAAGCCCAAGCTGGGCTGGAGGCCGCCGCGCCTCGTTTGCGACGCGTTCTCGGAGATGAGGTCCGGATGAAATACACCCCTGCCCTCGAGTTCCGTCCCGATCACGGCATCGCCTACGGCGAACGAATCGATGCCGTGCTTCGCCAGATGCAGGAGCCCTCCGATGACGAATAACCCGTTCGAAGAAGCAGTTGCAGTGCTCTCCGCCGCCGAGAGTCTCGTCCTTGCTTGTCACATCGGTCCCGATGGAGATGCGCTCGGTTCGATGGTCGGTTTGGGTCTTGCCGCTGTCAAGGCAGGCAAGAAGGTTGTTGCTTCGTTCGGAACACCTTTCGTGATCCCCGAGGCGTATCGATTCCTGTCAACCGATCTGGTGGTTCCGCCGTCGCAGGTCCCTGAAGAACCCGATGTGATGGTTACCTTCGATGCCGGTTCGGCCGACCGACTTGGCGAATTGGAGAAAGTGGCCAGAGCAGCCAAGACCCTCGTGGTCATTGACCATCACGTCACCAACGCCGGATTTGGCCACATCAACTTGATCGACCCTGATGCCGCCGCAACCGCCGAGATGGTCGTTGATCTCTTGGACAGTCTCGGCTGGCCGATCGATGTCGAAGTCGCCTCAGCGCTCTTGACCGGGCTCGTGACGGACACGGGACGATTCCAGTACTCGAACACCACGCCAAGAACCTTGCGGGCAGCCGCCCGAATGGTGGAAGCAGGCGCTCGCCCCGAGGTGATTGGTCAGCATGTGTACGAGGAGACGCCTTTCGGCTATCTCCACGCCGCTGGAGCAGTCCTTTCCCGCGCCCAACTCGACGTCGAGCGACGGTTTGTATGGGCGGTACTAACCGTGGCGGACCTGAGAGCCGCTGGCATTTCTCCATCGGAGACCGACCCCCTCATCGACGCCATCCGCGTCGCACAGGAGTCTGATGTGGCATTACTCGTCAAGGAGATGGACGTGGACCGGATGAAGGGGAGCCTCCGGTCACGCGGTCGGGTCGATGTAGGGGCGATAGCGGTAGCGCTTGGTGGCGGTGGTCATCACAACGCGGCAGGCTTCACATTCAAGGGCACTGCTGAAGCGGCAGTCGAAGCCGTGCGGTCTCGGTTGGACCCTGTCGAGTGACTGCTGGGTTTTTGGTCGTAGACAAGCCCTCAGGCATTACATCCCACGACGTCGTCGACCATGTGCGGCGGGCCACCGGTATCAAGAAGGCTGGCCACGCTGGCACGTTGGATCCGATGGCCACCGGTGTGGTGATCGTCGCTGTCGGCCGGGTCACTCGTCTGATCCGCTTCCTCCAGGACCTCGAAAAGGAGTACCTGGCAACTGCGATGTTCGGGGTCGGGACCGACACTCTCGACGCGGACGGTCAGGTCGTTGCGGAACAGGATATGTCAGTGACGATGGACGACCTGGTCGCGCTCCGGTCCCAGTTCCTTGGAGAAGTCACTCAGGTTCCTCCGATGGTGTCTGCTTTGAAACGCGACGGCAAGCGGCTTTACGAACTCGCCCGCGAGGGAGTCGAGGTCGAACGCGAATCGCGCACCGTCACGATCAGCGAGTTGGAATTCCTGTCGGTGACTGACGCCGCACACCCGTTGGTGTCGTTCCGGGTCGTCTGCAGCAAAGGCACCTACGTGAGATCCCTAGCTGACGATATTGCTGCGGCAATGGGCGGTTTCGCCCATCTGACCGAGCTTCGTCGCTCGAGAACCGGACCTCTGACGGAGGCGCTGGCGACCTCGGTCGACGCTCTGACCGACTGGGAGCAGCACTTGATCTCCCCGGCTCATGCCCTCGAGTTCATGCCGAGCGTCGGGGTCGGCTCCGACGATGAGCGTGTCGTGTCCTCTGGACGTCGGATCGGTTCTGACATAGTCGGTCTCCTCCGGGTTCTCGACTCCCATGGCACACTCCTCGCCGTGTATCGCGGTGATGGAACGACGGCGCGTCCTGAGGTAGTCCTGACATGATCCTGCAGGGCGATCCTTTCGGCTGGCGGGTGGATGCTGAAGCGACTGCGATCACCATTGGCGTCTTCGACGGGGTCCACCGAGGACATCAGCGCGTCATGAAAGATCTGACGGCAATGGCCCGGGAGAGGGGACTCGTTCCGGCGGCCCTCACTTTCGATCCGCATCCGTTGGAGTTCCTCGCTCCTGGCCAGGCTCCGGACCTTCTGACGACGGTGGAACAGCGAGCATCTCTGCTCGCCGAATGTGGTGTCGAGATCCTCGGTGTCCTCCCCTTTCTCCAGATACGCGATTTGGACCCACGGGCGTTCGTGGTCGAGATCCTCAGCCTGCGGTTGCGCGCATCGGCGATCGCAATCGGCGAGAACTTCCGGTTCGGACGTGATAGGGACGGTGATCCGGCTTTGCTCACCGCGATGGGGGAGTCTCACGGGTTCACCGTCGATGTCGTCGAGATGGTGGGTGACGGCGGGCCCGACGGCGCGATTTCTTCGACGCGGATCAGGACGTTGCTGGCGGAGGGGGAGGTATCGATGGCTGCTGTGCTGCTTGGCCGACCATTCGCGCTGGCCGGTCCTGTGATCCACGGTGATGCCCGGGGGAGGACC
Source organism: Acidimicrobiia bacterium (assembly GCA_041744795.1). Classification (GTDB taxonomy): domain Bacteria; phylum Actinomycetota; class Acidimicrobiia; order Spongiisociales; family ZC4RG35; genus DATHWB01. The sequence continues at coordinate 3,668 of JBGTKD010000182.1, read as the reverse complement.
ATTGGATTCCCAACTGCCAACCTGCACATACCTGAACGGATGGCTATCCCTGCCAACGGCGTGTATGCCGCTTGGGTCGACGTGGAAGGTTCTCGCTATCCCGCCGTCGTCAACATCGGTGTGCGCCCAACCTTCGGGGTGAGTCAGAGGACGATTGAAGCTCACCTGCTCGACTTCGACGGCGATCTCTATGGCAGGATGCTGACGTTGCACTTTGTCTCTCACATTCGAGAGGAACTCAAGTTCGATGGAGTCGAACCGCTGATTGCTCAGATCACGCTCGATCGCGACGAGGCAGCCAGGCGATTGGAGGACATCGGTGACTGAACGTGTTGCATCGGCCAGCCCATTCGAGGACCGTTTTGGGTTCTCGCGCGCATTACGGGTGGGGGACAGGATCGAGGTTGCCGGCACCGCTCCCATTCCCCAGGATGGCACTGGGGCCCCCGACAGCGCCCATGATCAGATGCTTCTATGCGGACGCATCGCCTTGGCAGCAGTTGGCGAACTGGGAGGGACGGCGTCGGATGTGGTGAGAACCCGCATGTTCATCACCGACGCCGCCGATGCCGATGCGATTGGGACCGCTCACAGAGAGGTGTTCGGTACCTCCCGGCCGGCTTCGACAATGGTGGTGGTTGCCGGTTTGCTCAATCCTTCCTGGAAAGTCGAGATCGAAGTGGAGGCTGTCGTTTCGGCTTCACCCTGATGAAGTGGTAACGTGACATTCTCCCGCTGCGGAGGTTCCCCAAGTGGAATCCCCTCGCGGAGTCCCTCCGAGGATCACTGGACGTTTTTCGCGCAGATGAAGACAACGCAAGAGATTATTTCCGAGTTCGGCACACACGACTCGGACACCGGTTCGCCTGAGGTACAGGTCGCGCTCCTGTCGGAACGCATCAATCACCTGACCGATCACCTCCGCGACCACAAGCATGACCACCACAGCCGCCGCGGCCTGCTGATGATGGTGGGTAAGCGTCGCCGGCTCCTGAACTACTTGAAGCGTCAGGACGTCGAGCGTTACCGCTCACTCATCGCAGCTCTGGGCCTACGCCGCTGACGATTTAGAGGGGAGCAGCCATCCGGCTGCTCCTTTCTCGTTCCGGCCTTCGGGTTGGGATCACCTCCCGGGCACGTGCCCGGGTACCAAACAGACGGAGCCAGCCGGTTGCTAGTTGTGACCTTTCGATCGACGAAAGGTGATCACTGGTAACGGGCGCTCCCCGAAAAGAGGAGAAACCGTGTCAGAAATCACGGTGTCCGGTGAGGTCGGCGGCAAGACGCTGTCGTTCTCGACCGGCAAACTGGCCGGACAGGCAGACGGCGCCGTCGTCGCCCGCTTCGGCGATACTGAAATACTCGTTACCGCGACCGCCAACAAGTCGGTGCGTGAAGGAATCGACTTCTTCCCGCTCACTGTCGACTTCGAAGAGCGGATGTATGCGGCAGGCCGCATCCCCGGATCGTTCTTCCGGAGGGAAGGTCGCCCGAGCGAGCAGGGAATCCTTGCTTGCCGTCTGGTTGACCGGCCCCTGCGCCCCTCCTTCAAGGACGGGTACCGCTGTGAGACCCATGTCGTGATGACGACGCTCTCGGTCGACGACGAAAACCCGTTCGACATCATCGCCCTCAACGGCGCGTCTGCTGCCCTGATGGTCAGCTCCATTCCCTTCGAGGGTCCGGTCGCCGGTGTTCGTCTGGCGCTCAAAGACGGCGAATGGATTCCTTTCCCCACATATGAGGACATGGACGACTCCGTATTCGAGCTGGTAGTGGCCGGTGGCCGCAACAGCGACGGTGGCATCGACATCATCATGGTTGAAGCCGGCTCCATGCCGGATGGTCTGCGTCTGATCGCAGAGGGCGCACCCGCATCCGACGAAGACACGGTTGCTCGTGGTCTCGAAGAGTCCAAGGAGTACATCGGTCAGCTCGTCGACCTGCAGCTCGAACTTGCTTCGAAGGTCACGAAGACCGAAGTGGATTGGCCGGTAGTCGTCGATTACACCGACGAGATCAAGTCGAGTGTCGATTCGATCGCCCGCCCCAAACTGGAGAACGCTGTGCGCGCCGCCGACAAGGCCGAGCGCAAAGCGGGCGAGGAAGCCGCCTGGACCGAGACTCTCGCCGAGCTCGGCTTCGAAGAGGGTGACACCACTTCCGCCGAAATGGCCAAGCGAGCCTTCAAGTCGCTCGTCAAGGACATGATGCGTGCCAGGGTGGTAGACGAGGGGATCCGTCTCGATGGACGAGGTCTGGCTGATCTTCGGTCGCTATCGGCCGAGATTGGCGTCGTGAACCGCGCCCACGGATCGGGACTATTCCAGCGGGGAGAGACCCAGGTCCTCAACATCACGACACTGGGCATGTTGAAGATGGAGCAGATGCTGGATGACCTCGGCCGAGCCGATGGCAAGCGTTACATGCACCACTACAACTTCCCACCGTTCTCGACGGGAGAGGCCGGCTTCATGCGCGGTCCCAAGCGTCGTGAGATCGGTCACGGAGCCCTCGCTGAGAAGGCCGTTCACCCAGTGGTTCCCACCGAGGCCGACTTCCCGTATGCGGTGCGTCTCGTCTCTGAGGTTCTCTCGTCTAACGGCTCGACGTCGATGGCGTCGGTTTGTGCCTCGACGCTGTCGCTCATGGATGCCGGCGTTCCGATCCTGGCCCCCGTGGCTGGTATCGCAATGGGCCTGATCCATCGCGATGGCAAGTACGTGACCCTCACCGACATCCTCGGTGCGGAAGACGCGCTTGGCGACATGGACTTCAAGGTGGCAGGAACTGCAGACGTGATCACTGCGCTGCAGCTCGACACCAAACTTCAGGGTCTTCCCAGTGACGTTCTGACTGATGCCTTGGCGCAAGCCAAGGATGCCAGGCTCAAGATCCTTGAGGTCATGACGGCCACCATCGCCGAGCCCCGTTCTGAACTGAACAAGAATGCCCCCCGGATCGAGTCCATCGAGATTCCGAAGGACAAGATCGGTGAGGTCATCGGGCCCAAGGGCAAGGTCATTCGCGAACTCGAGGAGAGCACCGGCGCAACGATCGAGATCGAAGAGGAAGGCAACATCGGAATCGTCCGTATCGCCTCGACCGACAGTGAAGTTCTTGCAGCGGCCAAGGCACGGGTCATGGCCATCGTCTTCCCACCGGAGCCGGAACTCGGCGCCGAGTATGAAGGCGAAGTCGTGAACATCACCAAGTTCGGTGCGTTCATCAACCTCTTCCCCGGGCGCGATGGGTTGCTCCACATCTCTCGGATCGACGAAGATCGACGAGTGGACAGGGTCGAGGATTACCTGACCCAGGGGCAGCGCTTGAAGGTGCGTCTGCGCGAGATCGACGACAAGGGCAAGCTCAGCTTGGAACTAGTTGACAAGATCGAGCCGTCCGAAGAAGTCAAGAACCGTCCGGCCGGCAATGACCGCGATCGCGGCAGCGACCGTGGCGGCCGAGACGATCGCGGAAGTGATCGTGGCGGACGTGACGGTGGTGGTCGAGACGGTGGTGGTCGAGACGGCGGCCGTGGTAACGCCAGCGGTGGTTCACGCGAACCACGTCCCGAGCCGCGCCAGGAGCCTCGTGACAGCGATAACGCAACCGATGCGGACCGTCGTCGTCCGGCTCGTTCCTTCGACGAGGCGTTCGAGGAGATC
>JBGTKD010000181.1:0-4549 GCA_041744795.1 Acidimicrobiia bacterium | reverse complement strand
ACGAACTCGCCGGCGTGAGCCGCGGCGCGTTGGTCGGGAACGAACGCAAGGTCGCAGTGCTCAGTCCGCTCTGGGTCACGGACTGGACGGAGAATCGTCGTGGCCTTCACCTGAGAGACATTGCGACCGAGTTGACCGATGTGCTCTTGGATCGGGCGCAACGTATTGCGCTCAGCAAGATGCGAATGCGGAATGGACGAATGTGGTTGCCCAGCGTCGTCGGCGAGCGCGGTGGCTACTTGTACACCGTTGGTCGTGAGGGTCGAGGGAACGTCGGACTCCGACTCGAGCAGCTTGCCGGCATTCTTCGCGGCGTTGGCATTCTCGGTCAGGCCTCGGGTGCATGGGAGCTTGGCCCTCGTGGGGAAGAATTGCTTGGCGGAGCGGAAACATGATCTCCGACGACCTCTCGCCGTCGAACTTGCTTCTTCATCACTCCCGCCGCGACGACCCGTCACTCGATGATGCGCTCGTGCTGACGTTCAACCATGACCTCGCGTTCTTCGAGCGGGAAGCTCTTGGGCTGCTGCGGCTGACTGGTGGCCGGATCACTGTGCTGGGCGATTCCCGCGTCACGCATAACGATCTGTACGCCGTGCAGCGGGCGGGCATCTCCTACCTACCGGGTCTTGTTGCGTGCAGCGGTGCATTTCATCCGAAGCTCGTCGCATTGGTCGGTGCCGATGATGCGACGGTCAGTATCGGTTCTGGAAACCTGACCCTGGCCGGGTGGCGAGGCAACGATGAACTGTGGAGCGTCCACACGGTTTGGCGTGACGGTGGATCGGTCGTGCCGAAGCAGGTGGGCGATTTCCTCATGCAACTCATCGACGTTGTACGCCTCGTTCAGCCGGTTGAAGAAGCCATCCGGCGCGTGGCAGTCGGCCTTCAGGGGCTGGTTGGGACTGAGGAAACTGGACAACTTGTCAGCTCAGTGCGGCAACCGATCATCGATCAACTTCCGGCCGGGCCGGTCGATGAACTGCTCCTCTATGCGCCGTTCCAAGACCAAGGCGCCGTGGCGATTGGGCGTCTCCTCGAGCGATTCGAACCGGGGTTCGTTCGGGTCGCCTTCCAACCAGAGAGCACGCTCGTCGACGGTGTGGCCATTGCTCGACTCATCGAGGGTCGAGGGGAGCTCGTCGCTCTGCCGGACGCGCCTTATCGGCACGGCAAGTTGATCGAATGGGCACGCGATGGTCGGCGATGGGCGTTGACCGGCAGCCCGAACCTCTCCTCGGCGGCGCTGCTCCGGAGTGTCGGCGAAGGAGGCAACGTTGAACTTGGTGTCATCTCCTTGGTTCAAGACTCGCTGATGCCCGAGGCGAGTGAGGACGACGCCCCCGTCGTGAAGCCGCCCGTCTTCAGCCGAAGCTCGGACTCTCCGCGGCCCGGAGACGTGATCCTCGCTGCACTCCGAGTTGACGAAGGGGTGCAGGTCACCATGGCGAGACCGCTCTCCCGAGACGGATCTTTCGAGTACTCGTACCCTGATGACCCCCCTGAGAGGTGGCATCCAGGCGGTCCCGCCGCAGAACGTGCATCGGAGATGCTGGTCGCCAGTCAACTGGCCGGTGGAAGCCGCCTTCGAATCTCTTTCGATGAATCGATCGCCACGCCCGTCGTCTTCGTCACGGACCTCGCCAGGGTCCTTCGAACGAAAGCCGCTCGGCGAGTTGGGCCGGCTCCGCCGGATATCGGTGAGGTTCTCGCCGACCCGGATACCGCCGACCGATTCTGGAGAATTGTTCGGAGCCTTGGCCAGACAGTCAAGGCACCTCGACGTGAGCCCACGACAACAGGCGAAGTCTCAACTCCGACCGATCGCGAGTCGGCGGTAGGTGACTGGGCGGCATACCTCGACCGGTGTCGAGGCCAACTCGGTACAAGCCTGATGTCGTTTGCTCTCGGGCTTCCCGATCTTGAGCCAAAATGGGCGGGAACGCTCACGACCATTGACTGGGACGACGAGGGCAGCATCGAAGATGAGGTCGGGGCCCTCGACGACGATCAGCCAGATATCGATCCGGCGGAGATCGAACGACCGGAGTCGCTCGACGTTCTGAAGGCCAGGTTGACCGACCAAGCCCGCGGCAAGTATCGGTCATTCGCCGAACGCATCGCCGATGCCTCGACGACGACCGAACCACATGAGACGCTGGTGATGCTCCGATTGCTGTTGCTGCTCGCCGCTGGAGAGATTTGGAACGCCGCAGATTTGTCCTGGGTGCCGCTGGTCTTCAGGGGAATCGAAGCACTTGATCGTTGCGATTCTCCCGAACTCGAAGAGGCCGCCGGGAGCCTTGCCGCTACGGCGCTCGCCGTTGTGGACCATGCCCTGATGGTCACGAACTCTCGCGTAGATCGCTCCGAGTTTCGACGTGTCTCGAAGCGGGTCGCCCACCTTCTCGTCGCAGCGGACAAGGAACGAATTGCCGAGTACCGAGAGGGCCTGGCCCGCTTCTCCGACGCTGCAGACCCGACTGACGTCCTTCGGTTGTGCGATCTGCTTGTCAACGACGACCCCCTCGAACTGTCATTGAAGGAGCTCGACGACGATCTGGTGGACTACGAGCTCAATGGGCAGCTCATCGTTCTCCAGAATCCTGTGTCGAATCCATTGCTCTTTGCGCGCCAGGTTCGTGGTTCGATCAGCCGGCTTCGTGAGGTTGCAATTCGAGCCGAAGGTAAACAACAGGGGGAGTGGGCGATGGTCGTGTCGAGTCCGCCCGACGAAATCGAGATCGTGTCAGGTGCCTTTCCCCGGTCGGCCCGCGTCGACCATGTGCGGACACTCCAAGGACGGTCGCATGACGTCGCCCACACCACAGCGAGGGATCCGATACCCGAGGACGTGATGGTGGTACTCGCGAGGTTCGACCTTGGTCTGGCTGATCTCTTCGGGACCTGACCGAGACGTGGCTTCACGCCGAACAACGAACGGACCGGCTAATAATGGGCCTGACCGAAGATCACACTCACGTGCCAGTCACCTGCGAGGCATCATTGCAGAAATTCGTCCGCATGAGACTCAAGCCCCACGAGTGCGAATGGGCGGCTCGGGCCGGCGTGGGTTCGTCGGGCGAAAGTCCACTCAGGCCAACAGCTGGCCCATGATCGCGGCGTCGTCGATCGTTGGCGCGACTGCGTGGCGGTAGATCTGGGCGGTCATGCGGGTTCCGTCGTGGCCGAGCACGTCGGCGATGCGTTCCAGGGGGACGCCTGCAGCGGACATGATCGATGCGGCGCTGTGACGGAGTTCGTGCGGGTGCCAGTGGCCTAGTCCGGCGCTCTCGGTGATGCTCTTGAATGTGCGTCTGAGGTTGTTCGGATCGATCGGCCCGCCGACTGTGGTCGTGAAGACCAAGTCATCCGGGTTGGACCAGAGCGCACCGAACTTCGTTCTCTCGGCAACCTGGAGGGCCTGGTGTCGGCGGAGAGCATCGATCACCGTCGGGTCAGGGCGGAGGCTGCGCCGGGAGCGTGTGGTCTTCAGAGCGTCAGTGACGATCAGCTGTCCGCGTTCGAGTTTGAGTGAGCGTCGGATGTGGACGATGCCGTCGTCGAAGTTGATGTCGGCCCACGTGAGCCCGGTCGCTTCGCCGGGGCGGAGCCCAAGCATCAACATGATTCGGAACAGCGCATGAAGCCGATGGTCGGCGGTGGATGCCAGGAGGGCTGAGGCCTGCTCGACGGTCAGTGATCGGCCGGGTTCGGGCCGCCGGGCGCTGGCGGGAAGTTCGACGACGCGGGCGACGTTGCGTGCGACGGACTGTCGACGCAGGCCGTGGTCGAGTGCCTTGCCGAGGACGCTCCGCATCTTCACCAGCGACGATCGCGACACCGGTTTCCCGATGCCCGTCCGTCCGTTCTTGGCGAGTTCCGCGAATGCGGCTTCGACATCCTCGGGGGTGAGCCGGTCGGCCCTTACCGACCCGAGGGTCTCGGCGAGAACGTCGCAGCACCATTCGTACGCCGTGATGGTGGGGACGGACAAGTCGCGGGCGGGGAGGACCGTGGTCCGCCATCTGTTGAGCAGTTGGGCAACGGTCAGGTTCCCGTCGCCGAGGGCCTCGCCTGATTCCACTTTGGCTTGAAGCGTGCGGAGTTGCTTCTTGGCGGCAGCCTCAGTCAAGGCGAACCTCCGGCGTAGCTTGCCATCGACGACGACTTGAGCGACCCAGCGTCCGTCGTCGCGTCCAGAACGTTTGCCCTCCTGGTAGACGCTTCCTTCACCATTGCCCCGAGCCATTTGGGCCTCCAGATCGTGCTAGTGAGTAACGGGGTGAGCAACGCTGAGCGTACATCGGCGAACGAAGGTGGACGAGTAGTGTCGAAAATGACCTGCTCAAGTGGTGCGTTTTGGACGTCGACAGACGTGAACGAACGTCCACGGACGCAGTGCTGTTCCATGGCATGGAAGAGGTCAGGAGTTCGATTCTCCTTAGCTCCACGGAATGCCCCAGGTCACAGGCTTGGGCGTTGATTGGCGGTGCGGTGTTCGCCGAGGTGACAGAGTGTCGGTTTCCCTCGAACCAGGAGTGACCCC
>JBGTKD010000180.1:0-21274 GCA_041744795.1 Acidimicrobiia bacterium | reverse complement strand
ACGCCGCCATCCCACGGCTCCGAAGGGCACTGGTCGCTCCCTGCACCACGACGATTCGCGGGCTTGCTAGCGAGGTTGTGCTGGAACCCGGGGACGATCCGATCCCTCTTCAGTCGGCTGTCAATCTCGACTCAGTGGAGAGCGTTTCCGTTGGGACGCTGACCGAGCGTCTAGGCAGGTTGGCTGACGAGCGCATGCGAGAAGTCTGCACAGCGCTGGCGGTGGCGGTTGATTGCCGTCTGTAGGCCGACGGAGGTGGGCGTTCTGTGTTCCACTTGTATGGCCAGTTTCGATCTAAGGCGATAACGAGCGTCCACCGGCGGCCTTAACACCCGCGTCCGTTGGCTGGCAGCCGTTTAGGCGGGTCGGGGCCGGTATTCTTCGGTTCTCTGTGATCTCCCGCATCCTCTCCTTCGTTCTGGCGGCCGCGTACGCGCTCTCTGCAACTGCTTGCTCGGTCGTTACCCAGGACACCACGACTACGACGGCCGTGGTGGTCGCCCCGTCAACGGCGGCATCTTCGACGTCGACAACATCTCCGACGACGACCACGCTTCCGGTCGGCACCGAGTCGTTGCCGCTGGCGATGCGCCAGGAGATCGCCGAGTTGATCTCGGTCACCGAACAGCTACGCGAACTCCAATTCCTCACCCCTCCCACCATCGTGGTCGTGACGGCGGATGAGCTCGAGGTTCGGGTGCGCGAGTCCATCGCCGAGGATGTGGAGGACGTTCCAGCTGACGAGGCGCTCCTAAAACTGCTCGGACTGCTGGATCCGCAGATCGACCTCTTGGCTCTCTACCTTGACCTTTATGGCGAGCAGGTGGCGGGTTACTACGACGGCGAAGCTGGCGAATTGGTGGTACCAGCGGGAGAGGACCTGACGCCGCTTCAGAAAGCCACGCTCGTCCATGAACTCACACACGCACTCACCGACCAGCGTTTCGGATTCAACGACTCCTATCAAAAGCTGATCGATGAGCAGCGCTTCGACGAGGCGGTTGCGTTCCTGTCCGTGGTCGAAGGCGACGCCACACTGACCGAGATTCTCTACATCCAACAACTGTCGGTTTCAGACCAGCAGTCGCTGCTGCAGGAGATCTTCGGAGCCGACTCGGCGGTCTTCGATGCCGCGCCGCAGTTCCTACAGAACTCGCTAACGTTTCCGTACCGAGAAGGTTTGGCCTTTGTTCAAAGGGCTCATGGAATCGGCGGCTTCGACGAGGTGAACAGGCTCTATGTCGAACCACCCGTCTCGTCCGAGCAGATAATCGACCCCCGTGCCTATCAGGGGGACATGCCGGTCAGTGTGACCACGGTCGAACCAGCCATTTCAGGCTACGACATGGTCTACCGCTCAGTCTGGGGACAGTTGAGCTTCGATCTCATGTTCGACCAGGTAATCGGGGGGGCTTCTGAGGCAAGCAACGGATGGGGTGGCGATGCCTACACGCAGTGGTTCGACGGCTCAGAGGCAGCCTTGCTGATCGAGTTCGTAGGGGACTCTCCGTCTGATTCCGAGGAAATGGCTGCTGCTCTCGTTCGTTACGTGCTCGCCGGAATGGCTGTCGGCGAGCCGCAAGATCAGGATGGCGGAACGTATTTCGAGGCAGATGACTTCGCGTTCGTGCGAATCGATGATGGGCGGGTGTACTTCGTCGCTGCAGGAGACCCGGCGGTCGGACGACAGATCGTCATGGCCTTGCCCTAGTGACGCGCCACTAGAGGCATCTTCCAGTGCCTCCAACCCGTTCGTAGGGTGCGACTTCGTGGAGTTCGTGGACCTTTCTATCGGGGCAGTGACCTATCGCGGCGTGGCGGTACCCAGTCGCTTCAGCGAACGGTGGCGTGGGTTGAAGTCGCGGCGCGGGGCGATGATATTTCGGACTCGGTCGGTTCACGGGTTCGGAATGGATCGTTCGCTGATAGTTGTGGCTATCGACGGGCACGGCCGAGTGATCGACGTTTCGACCCTTCAGCCGCGTCGCATCTACGGCAATTCCGCCGCTCGCTTCTTGTTGGAACTCGACACTCCGCTGGAGAGTCCGCAGGTCGGTGCCATCGTTCGCCTCTACGATCGTCGCCATGGCGGGACGTCTCGTGGTTTGCGCAACACCGATAGGCAATCTTGGGGACATTTCGGAGCGTCTCGCCGAGACACTGCGAACCGCTGACGTCGTTTTTGCCGAGGACACCCGTCGCAGCGGCGTGCTGTTGGCACGCGTAGGAGCGTCGCCCGAGGTCCGCAGCTTCTTCGTCGGAAACGAGGGCATACGGGCGACAGAAATCGAAGAGCGCATCGGTCGGGGAGAGACGGTGGCCCTGGTTACGGACGCCGGCACTCCCGCGCTGGCAGATCCCGGAGTTTTGGCGGTCCGCGCCGCGAGACGCGCAGGCGGCATCGTCAGCGTGATCCCCGGACCCAGCGCGGTGGTTTCTGCATTGGCTGTGTCTGGTTTTGGGGGAGACCGCTTCGTGTTCGAGGGCTTCTTACCCCGCAAGGGTGGCGAGCGCGCCCGGCGTCTAGCGGCGATCGCAGCCGAGGATCGGCCGGTCGTGTGGTTCAGCTCACCTCGGCGGGTCTTGACCGATCTGGCCGACCTGACAGAACACACCGGGGATGACCGGGAGATCTGTGTCGCCCGCGAGATGACCAAGCAGTTCGAAGAGGTCTGGTGGGGTCCGATACGTAAGGCGATCGTCAAGTGGACCGAAACCGACCCGCGTGGCGAGTTCACGCTCGTACTAGAACCGGGCAGCGCGCCGACTGTGAGCATTGACGATGCGGTGGAAAAGGCGCGCATCCTCACGCGAACCGGCGCAACCCGATCAGACGCGGCTCGAACGGTTGCCCGGGAGACCGGTCTAGCGAGACGCCAGATTTACGACGGGATCTGAGTCAGGTGAGTTGGCCACGGCAGGTGCTACAGATTCCGCGGCCCTTGAAAACCCCGACCTGGTCGGTGGCTCCACAGAAGATGCAGGTGTCCTCGAGCTTGCGGAGCACGATGTTCGGACCCTCGATTGAGATGACAAGTTGATCGCCTTCCCGGATGTTGAACAACCGGCGCGTCTCGGCAGGAATCACGATCCTTCCAAGATCGTCGATCTTTCTGGCAATTCCTGTGTCCACGTCACCTCCGAAACCACGTCTGACACTACCGACACCCCTTCCTTCGAGCCCGCGAGGACGGGAAGTTTCCCGAGCGTGCTTGCATGACTGGCCGTATGGGATGGGTTGACACGCACTGTCATTTGCAGTTGGACGGGCGCCCCCCGGATCAACTGCTCGATCGCGCTACGGAAGTTGACTGGGTAGTGGTCCCCGGGGTTGACGCCGAATCGTCGTTGGCGGCCCGCGCCCTGGCGCTGCATCACCCGCGTCGGATTCGTTGGTCGGCGGGGCTCCATCCACACGATGCCGCCCAATGGACCGAGCAACGGGACCAGATCGAGTTGCTCGTTCCTGAGGCGGCAGCAGTCGGCGAGACTGGCCTCGACTACTACCGGAACCTTTCACCGATAGACGCTCAGAGGGCCTCATTCTCCGATCACATCGCGCTCGCCCAACAGCACGACAAGCCGTTGATCGTCCATTGTCGGGACGCCTTCGCCGACGTGTTCGAGATGCTCGGGGAGGCGGATGCCGGTGGCAGGACAGTGCTTCATTGTTGGACGGGTGGTCCACGCTGGACACGACGCTTCCGGGAACTCGGCGTCACCTTCTCCTTTGCCGGTCCGGTCGCCTTCGATACCGGCGAGACGGTGCGCCTAGGAGCCGGGGAGGTCCCGCCCGAATCCGCTCTCGTTGAGACTGATACGCCGTATCTGGCGCCTCCGCCTCACCGCTCCGAACAGAACGAACCACAATGGGTCGGGTTGGTCGGCGCGGCGCTCGCCAAAGTGTGGGGGATCGAGACCGGAGTCGTAGCCGAGATGACTGCTACGAAGGCTGCCTCGATCTTCGGGGACCCGCGATGAGCGCCCAGGCCCGCTCGGACGTTAAGGAATTGCTGGAGCGTCACGGGATTCGTCCGGTCAAGGCGCTGGGCCAGCACTTTCTCGTCGATCCCAACATCACCCGCAAGATCGTCTCGCTGGCTGGGCTGAGCAGGGGAGACGGAGTGGTCGAAGTGGGTCCCGGAACGGGGACGCTCACACTTGCCTTGGCAGAAGCGGGAGCGGACGTCGTGGCTTACGAGATCGACGAGAAGCTGCGGCCAGTCCTTTCTGAGGTGCTTTCGGACACGACGGTCGAACTGCGCTTTTCAGACGTGTCGGCCGTTGATCTGACGACTGATCTTGATCCGGGACGGGTGTGGACGATGGTCGCCAACCTCCCATACAACGTCGGGACGGCCGTAGTTCTCGACGCGCTCCGTCACACGCCGCAGATAGAACGATTCGTGGTGATGCTCCAGACCGAGGTGGCCGAGCGCCTTGTCGCCGGTCCAGGCTCGAAGACCTACGGCCTCCCGAGCGTCGTCGTGGGAGTTCATGGGGCGGCCCGTCTTGAGTTTCGGGTGCCGCCCCAGGTGTTTCTTCCGCGACCCAATGTCGGTTCGGCAGTGGTTTCGATCGTTCGCACACCCGCGCCGGTTGGGGCGGAATCCGCGATCGCTCTCGCCGCGGCTGGGTTCGGTCAGCGTCGCAAGATGTTGCGCGGATCCTTGGCGGACATATTGAGCGATCCGGAAACCGCTTTGGGACGTGCGGGAATCGATCCGACTGCTCGCGCAGAGGAGCTTCGAGTGGGTGACTGGCTGCGACTGGCCGAGGCGGCACAGTGACGCGAACTGTCTGGGAAGCACCCGCCAAGGTCAACCTCTCCCTCGAGCTTGCCTCCCGCGATGGGCGTGGGTATCACCCACTGCGTTCGTTGGTGCAGACGATCGACCGGGTGGATCTTCTGACCGTCGGCGTCGGAGAAGACGAGCGGCTGGTCGTGTCTGGCGCCGAAATCTCCGATGGCGAAGAAAACCTGGTTTGGAAGGCGGTCCGCGCCCTCGTCGGCCACCCAGATCGACCGAGGCTCGACATGGAGCTGAACAAGAAGATTCCCCATGCCGCCGGACTGGGGGGAGGTTCGTCTGACGCCGGGGCCGCGTTACGTGGGGCAGCGGCGATATACGGACTTAGCGAATCCGATGTTCGGACCTGTGCTCCTTTGATCGGCTCGGACGTCCCCTTCTTTCTCGACGGTGGCACCGCGTGGATGGAAGGACACGGGGATGTGCTCACGGAGGTACAGCCTCTCGCAGGATTCTGTTTCGCTGTGGCGGTCCCCCGAGTCGAGATAGCGACGGCGGCTGCCTACATGCGGTGGGACGAACTCGACGAGCCGCTCGGTCCGGAGTTAGCCGGACGGGCGCTGCCGCCTGGATTGCGGGAGTACGCCCCATTGCGCAACGACCTCACACCGGCAGCGATCTCCTTGGAACCGGAGTTGGGGGACTGGTCAGTCGACCTGGCACAGCGGTGGGAGCGCCCGGTGGCGATGACGGGAAGCGGGTCGGCCTTTTTCGGGTTCTTCATGGATCCAGACGAGGCCACAGATGCCGTCGCGTCCGTGACCGATGTCAGGGCAGCCTTTGCCGCGGGGCTGCGAGATACGGGTGTCGCGGCTCGGTAAGCTCGGTCCGTCCCCTTGGGGGGTGGTGTAACTGGCAGCACGACGGGTTTTGGTCCCGTTGGTACGGGTTCGATTCCTGTCCCCCCAGCCAAACGATTATCAATCCCTGACCGACCGAAGAATCGAGGGCGTAAGTGGGCCATGTGGCCGTGGTACTCGCAGCAGGTGAAGGCACCCGGATGCGGTCGTCGCTTCCCAAAGTGCTCCATCCCGTCGCCGGGATGTCGATGCTGTCGTGGGTTCTGGAAGCCGTCGCCGATACCAAGCCGGAGAGGACGGTTGTGGTCGTAGGCCACGGCGCAGAACACGTTGTCGCCTCTCTTCCCGACAATGTCGAGCATTGCCTTCAGAGCGAACGCCTCGGAACGGGTCATGCCGCGTCCATCGCCCTCGAATACCTCGCGCCGACCGAGGGAACGGACGTGCTGGTCCTTCCCGGTGACACACCACTTATCGATGGCCAGACACTGTCGGCGCTCATCGAAACTCGCTCCGCTTCGGGAGCGGCGATGGCACTGCTCTCGACGGTGGTAGAAGATCCGTCCGGCTATGGGCGGATCGTGCGCGACGAGAGCGGCTCTGTGGTTGGCATCGTCGAGCAGGCCGATAGCGATGAGAGCCAGTTGGCGATAGATGAGGTAAACGCCGGGATGTACGTCTTCGATGCTGAGACGATGCGCCGGGATCTGGCGGGTCTGCGGCCCGACAATGCTCAGGGCGAGTTCTATTTGACCGACCTGATAGCCATGGCCACCAACCGGGGAGACGCAATCGCTGCCGTACGTGCTGCTCCTGACAGTGTTTCCGGGGTGAACACTCACTCCCACCTGGCCGAGGCGGCGGCAGTGTTGCGACGGCGCTTGGCTGGGAGGTGGATGGAGGCCGGGGTTCGGATGATCGACCCGTCGACGGTCTACATCGATGCTGACGTTGTGCTCGAGCCCGGGGTAGTTCTATATCCAGGGGTACATCTCGAAGCGGGGACGACGGTGGCAGCCGAGGCGGTGTTGGGTCCGGATGTGTATGTCTCGGCCAGTTCGATTGGACCAGGGACCCGGATCTGGTTCTCCGTCGTGCGCGGCGCTCAAATCGGGGAGGGCTGCGAGGTCGGTCCATACGCATCCTTGAGACCGGGCACGGTGTTGCATCGCAACGCCAAACTGGGGACGTTCGTGGAGACCAAGAAGACGGTCGTAGGTGAGGGTTCCAAGGTGCCGCATCTCAGCTACATGGGCGACGCCACGATTGGAGCAGGTTCGAACATCGGGGCCGGCAGCATCACCTGCAATTACGACGGCTTTGCCAAGTACGAAACCATTATCGGCGACGATGTATTAATCGGATCGAACTCGATGTTGGTGGCGCCAGTGACGGTCGGAGACGGTGCGATGACCGCTGCGGGCTCAGTGATCACTGACGATGTCGAGCCGGGGGCACTCGGAGTGGCGCGCGGCAGACAGCGCAACGTGCCCGGCTTCGTGCGCAAGATGGCGGACCGCTACCGTGCGCAGCGTTTGGGAGATGACCGGGAGTAGGTGGAGGAACCCTTGGACATCGTCAGCCGTAACCGCCTAATGCTTTTTTCTGGCGGAATCAATGAACCGCTTGCCGAAGAGGTAGCGGATCTTTTGGGGGTACACCTGGGCGAGTTGCACCGCTCGCGCTTTGCCAATGGTGAGTTGTACGCGAGGCCGACGGAGAGTGTTCGCGGGGCGTCGTGTTTCGTCATCCAGAGCCATTCGCCCCCGATCAACGACGCAATCATGGAGCAGTTGATCATCATCGACGCTCTCCGGCGGGCGTCTGCCCGTCGCATCACGGCTGTGATGCCGTTCTACGGATACGCCAGACAGGACAAGAAGGTCCTGCCGCGAGAGCCGATCACCGCCCGTCTCGTGGCAGACCTGTTCATGACTGCTGGTGCCGACCGCATCGTCTCGGTGGATCTACACACCGGCCAGCTGCAGGGGTTCTTCAACAACCCGATGGATCACCTGACTGCCCTTCCGATCATCACCGACTATTTGAGGGGCTCTTTCGATGGGCCGGTAGCGGTTGTCTCTCCCGATGCCGGAGGTGTGAAGCGGGCGGAGAAGTACGCCAAGCATCTCGAGGCCAGTGTCGCCTTCGTTTACAAGCGGCGTTCACCCGACGAGCACAATGTTTCAGAGGCCTTGGAGGTCTCCGGTGACGTGGAGGGTCGCCATGCTCTGATCGTGGACGACATCATCGACACTGCGGGCACTGTGTGCAACGCGGCAGAACTTCTCAGGGCCGGTGGCGCACTGAGCGTGCGGATCGCCGCAACCCATGCCGTCTTGTCGGGACCGGCGATCGATCGGTTGAAGAACGCCCCTGTCGAGGAGGTCATCGTCACCAACACTCTCCCGGTTTCCGAGGACGCTCAGAAACTCGACAAGCTAAAGGTCCTGTCAATCGGTCCGATCCTCGCCGAGGCTCTTCAGGCGATCCTGATGGACTCGAGCGTTTCGGAGATCTTCCTGGGCGACAACACCTGACAGTGCGGTCTGTTGAGATCACACTCGAGACGGGCTCTCGGCCCGTCGTGGTCGACCTTACGGGCTACGTTCTTTCCTTCCTCGAGCCCGATGACGAGGGTCTGCTCAACGTATTCGCTCCGCACGCCACCTGTGGTGTGGCTGTCATAGAGGTTGGGGCTGGATCGGACTCGGACCTGCTCCAATCGATCAACCAGTTGCTGCCAGCGGACGACCGCTGGTTGCATCGTCACGGATCGCCCGGGCATGGTCGAGACCACGTGCTGCCCGCCTGGATCAGTCCTTCTGTCACGATTCCAGTGGTGGCCGGATCGATGGCGCTCGGGACGTGGCAGTCAGTCGTGCTCGTGGATCCGAATGGCGACAACCCGCGACGACAGGTGAGGTTCAGCCTGTTGGGCTGACCGTCGGCAACAAAACCTCGTCTCCGGGATGAATCAGATTCACGTCGACGAATCGATTCCGGTTGAGATCAACCACGCGCAGCCAGAAGGGGGCCGTCTCGTCCGGAGCGTGGGCTGCGGCGATCTTCCACATGCTGTCGCCGGGCCGCACGACGACGAACTCGGGTTGGTCGGATGTGTGTTCTGCGACGACTCGAACAGGCGGAGGGGTGATTGGCAGGCGGGTCTCTGATGCGGTCGCCGGCAGTGCCGATCCTACGACGAGAGCGATCGGCCCAGCGCTCCGGAGGACAGGAACCAGCAGGCGACGACCGATCCTTTCCAGGCATTCGCTGTTGAGAGCGTGCGCTGTCCAGATAGTTGCAAGAGCCCCGGTTTGAGTGGCCGCCAGTGCTATCGCGACGGTGCGGACAATGGCGGCAACCGCGTCCTCCGGGCGCGACGAGCTAAGCCACTCGAGAGGAGCAGTCCAGTCGATCGTGATCCAGTGGGGGTCGATGACCAAAAGGCCTGCGAGCAGGGCGGTTAGCGAGAGGAATCGCACGAACATCCGGCGAACGTACGGGCTGCAGCCGGCGAGTGGAATCACTTGGTTGTTCGGATCGACGTACGATGCGCGGAGACACTGATGAGGAGATTGTGTGAAGGTCAGGATCGGAATCGCGGACTCGACGAAGGTTGTCGAGCTCGAAGTCGACGACGCCCAGGAATTCGAAGCCAGCTTCGCCGAGGCTATTGCGGGAGACGCCGCCATCGTGTGGCTCGATGACTCAAAAAAGAGGCGTGTCGGAGTTCCCGTCGCCCGGTTGGCCTACGTCGAGATCGAGACAGACGATGCCAAGCAGAATGTTGGATTCGGTCGGTCGTCGTGACTTGACGACCCTAAAAGGACCGAAACCGGCCTGGCGGCCGGTTTCGGATCGAAGTTCAGAGTGCTCGGCGGCGCCGTTCCGCCAACCAGCGCTTGCGCAACCGGCGACGCTCGTCTTCGGCGTACCCGCCCCAGACTCCCGCTTCCTGGTTGGTCTCGAGGGCGTACTGGAGGCAGTCGTCGATGACGGCGCATCCGGTGCAAATTGCCTTGGCAGCCGCGATCTGATCGAGGGCGGGGCCGGTCGATCCGATCGGGAAAAAGAGGCTCGGGTCCGAATCGCGACATGCGGCGATCTCGGTCCACGGCTGGGTAAGGGTAAGAGTCAACTCCATGGGGATTCCTTCGATGGCGGGGAGTGTCAGTCGGACGTTCGTTGGTCCAGGCACTTTGTGCCAAATTTCACGAAGATGGACCGCACGACGACCGCTTTCGAGTGCTTGCACCGCGAACGGTACAGGCGTACTGACGGGTTCGCAACGGATTCCTGATGTTTTTTTCTCAATCTGCCGTTTGGGGCCACCGCGGATGGCCCTCTCGATACCCCGACAATGTCGTAGCGGGCATACGGGCCGCCGCCGAGGTCGCCGCGGGCGTCGAAGTTGACATCCGGCGGACCGCCGACGGCCGACTTGTGCTGTCACACGACCCGGAGTTGGCCGGATTCGTCGTGGCTCACCATCCGTGGGGGGTGCTTGAGGGAATCGACCTGTCGGGTCATCGACCCGCAGCCCTGGACGAAGTGTTGGGCCTCGCCGTCCCCTTGGATCTGGAGGTCAAGAACGACCCGATAGAGCCAGGCTTCGAGGGGGATCACCGGATAGCGCGTGACGTGGCCGACAGAGCGCGACCGGGTGACGTGGTCACGTCATTCTGGTGGCCGTCGGTGGATGCGGTGCGTGAGAGCCACCCCGACGTACCGACTGGACTGCTCTACACAGAGCCGATCGGCCATGTTGCTGCACTCAGACACGCCGTCGACCACGGGCATCGATCGATAGCTCCCGAGTTCATGCACGTCGACGCCGACACGATGGAGATGGCTCATCGCGAAGGTATCGAAGTAGTTGTCTGGACCGTCGATGACGTTCTCGAAGCGACCAGGTTGGCCGGCCTTGGCGTGGCTGCGATCATCACCAACCGCCCGGGCGAACTGCTAGCCGAACGAGGAATGTCGCATGACCATTGCTGAAGAACTGGATGTCGAGCTCAAGAACGCCATGCTGGAAAAGGACGCCGCGCGACGGGACGTGATACGACAGGTCCGGTCGGAAGCGGGTCTGGCTGCCACCGCGCCTGGATTCGGCGGTGACCTCGACGACGACTTCTACCGCGCCGTGATCGGCTCATATGTGAAGAAGATGCGGAAATCGATCGTCGAATATGAGGGTCTGGGCGAACGGGGCCAGGTGATGGCCGACAAGTTGGCCTTCGAAGTCGACTACCTGTCCCGTTGGCTGCCGTCCAAGCTCGACGAGAGCGCCACGCGGGCCCTCGTCGATACAACGATCGCCGAACTTGGCGTGGCAGGCGATCCGTCGGCGGCAGGTCGGGTCATGGGGGCGATCATGAAATCGCACAAAGACGACGTCGACGGAACGCTCGTCAACCAGTTGGTGAGACAACAACTGGACCTCTGATCGAGTCAGTCGACTGCCAGCACAGACGTCGGACGTATCGGCACCTGGGAGGTGAGGGCGATCATCGTCTCCGCTCGGGCGATGTGAGGCGACGCCAGGATCTGCTGGATCACTTCCATTAGGTGATCGTTTGTGCGCGCGACGATGCGGATCAGCAGGTCCCCACGGCCGGCGATCGTGTGCGCTTCGAGTACTTCAGGGATGTCGGTCAATATGTTTGTGACATCGTCGATTCTTCCTTGCGCGAGCTCGAGAATCGAGAACGCCATGACCGGGTAGCCGATCTTTCTTAGGTCGAGGTCGGGGCCGAACCCTGTCACGATCCCGCTAGCTCTCATCCGATCCATGCGGGCGGTCACCGTGCCGCGCGCCACCCCCAGCCGACGTGACGCCTCAAGCATCCCGATCCGAGGTTCGGAGTGGAGAAGACGAAGAAGGTCTTTGTCGAGCTCGTCTAGCGGGTGAGCATTCTGTGTCATGACACGACCACCTTATCGGCATTTTGCTATACAAACTGTCCAGTGACCCATCGGTGACTTGAACATCTCGCCCATTTGGCCGAGAGTGCGGGGACACACTCTGGAGGCCCGAATGCTCGCCCACGATCCGATGCCGATTCTTGGCTACGACTACATCGAGTTCTACGTGGGCAACGCCAAGCAGGCAGCCCACTATTACGGATCCATTTTCGGCTTTTCTGCAGCCGCCTACGCCGGGCCCGAGACGGGAATCCGTGATCGGGCGAGCTATCTGATGCAGCAGAACGACATCCGTTTCGTGTTCACTGCCGGTTTGGGGCCCGAATCCGACATCAACCGCCACCAATATCTCCATGGCGACGGTGTCAGGGATGTGGCTTTTCGGGTACTCGACGTCGAGGATGCCTTCCGGCTGGCCGTCGAACGAGGAGCGGAGGTTCATCAAGAACCCACGGCGCATGAAGACGAGGGCGGCAAGATCATCACCGCATCGATCAGGGCCTACGGCGAGACGATCCACACTTTCGTGGACCGGTCCAACTACTCGGGAGCGTTTTTCCCTGGCTATCAAGCCGACACCGAAACGTCCTTTCTCCAGTTCGAACCTAAGGGACTGAAGCTGGTGGATCATGTCGTGGCCAACGTGGAACTCGGCGAAATGGATCGTTGGGCCAAGTTCTACGGAGATGTCCTCGGATTCAGTCAACTGGTCCACTTCGATGACGAGGCGATCTCTACCGAGTACACGGCCCTTATGTCCAAGGTCCTGTGGGACGGGGAAGGCCGGATCAAACTGCCCATCAATGAGCCTGCTGATGGGAAGAAGAAGTCACAGATCGAGGAGTACCTCGACTTCTATCGCAGTCCCGGGGTCCAGCACATGGCGCTTCTGACCGATGACATTGTTGACACAGTCAGTCGAATGCGGGCCGATGGGATCAAATTCCTGAATGTGCCGGACTCGTACTACGAGCAGATAAGAGGCCGACTGGATTGGTCTTCGATCGATGCCGATCTCGATGTCCTGGCCGAGCACCGGATTCTGATCGACCAGGACGAAGAGGGGTACCTCTTGCAACTCTTCACGAATTCGGTGCAGGACCGCCCGACTGTGTTTTACGAGGTGATCGAGCGCCACGGATCACGCGGTTTCGGCCTCGGCAACTTCCAGGCCCTCTTTGAGGCACTAGAGGGAGAACAAGCCGCCCGCGGCAACCTCTGACTCGCTTCTCGATTGCATCCTCCGAGATCTCGGGCGGTACCGGTCGGCCCGGGGCCTGGCATCTCCTACAGCCGGTCCGTCGATGCCGGTCGGTCTTTCACCCCGCCCAGGCTTCTGGTTCCGTCCGGTGAAGCCGGGTCGGCGGCTGCGCCTTCAGTCGTAGCCCACGGCGAATTCCTGATTCTGTCTTGGACCGATCGTGCGGGTGGGCATGTGGCGGCGTTCTCCCTGGCCGACCTCGGAGGTTGAGTCAGACTGTCGAAAACGCGGGCTCAGCTCGCCTGGCGGCGCTCTTTGGTTGCTTCGACGGAGGCTTTAAGAGCTTCAAGCAGGTCGACGACCTTGGTCGGTTCGGGCGCTTCGGGTGCGACGATTTCCTCGCCGGCGACCTTTTTGGCGGCCAGTTCCTCAACAGCCTCACGAGTTGTGTCGACCCACTCGGCTAGCTCGAACTTCCTCGTCAGATTCTCGATGAGCGTCTTGGCCATCGCCACCTCTTCCGGTCGGATCTCTACGGAGGTCTCCAACTCCTCGAAGGCTGGTTCGCGTACCTCGTCGGGCCAGAACATGGTCTCCATCACCAACACGCCGTCAGTGACCCGCAAGGCCGCCATGTGTTGCTTCTCTCGGATGGAGACCTTTGCAAGGGCGATCTTGTCGGCCTCTGAGAGCGCATCGGTGAGGATGCGATAGGCCTTCACCCCGGTCTTCTCAGGAGCCAGGTAGTAGGTTTGTTTGTAGAAGATTGAGTCCACTTCGGAGGCGTCGACGAACTGGACGACGTCAACCAGCCTGGCGCCCGAATCGGGCGTCGCTGCTTCGAGCTCCTCGTCGGTGAACACGACGTACTTGCCCTTTTCCACCTCGTATCCCCGCACGATGTCGTCCCATTGGACTTCTTCGCCGTCGGACTCGGCAACCCTCTTGTATCGAATCGCAGAGTGGTCGGACTCTCTGAGTTGTTTGAACTTGGGCGTGCGGTTCTCGGTCGCCGAGTACATGGCAACGGGAATAGTCACCAGACCGAAAGACACCGCGCCCTTCCAGATGCTCCTCATGCGTCGAAGGGTACAGGGGAGTTCCATCTGGCGGTAGCGTCCGAGCGCTCGTACGGCCGTCGGCTCACAGCCCTCGCTGGCCGCCCTCGGGCCACAGGTACACTTTCGCCTCGCGCCCCCGTAGCTCAGGGGATAGAGCACTGGCCTCCGGAGCCAGGTGCGCAGGTTCGAATCCTGCCGGGGGCACGTTTCGACCATCCGGGGAAGTCCATGCGAGTAGGAATTGGAATTCTGGGCGGCGGCACCGTGGGTGGAACCCTCGCTCGCAAGCTGATCCAGGACCAGAAGGTGATCGCCGCCAAGTCGGGGATCGAACTTGAACTCGTCAGAGTCGCGGTCCGGGACCCTCTGAAGGAGAGGCCCTTTCCCAAGGAGCTTCTGACGACCGATCCCATGGAAGTGGTGAACGACCCCGGGGTGCACCTCGTGGTCGAGGTACTCGGAGGCCTCGACCCGGCTCGCGATCTGGTGCTGGCTGCTCTTGAGGCGGGCAAACCCGTAGTCACGGCCAACAAGGAACTCATCGCGGCTGACGGTCCCATCCTGTTCCAGACCGCGGCGGCCGCTGGCGTGTCGCTGCTATTCGAGGCTGCCGTCGGCGGTGGCATTCCCTTGATTCGCCCATTGTCCGAGTCCTTGGCGGGTGAACCTCTGACGACGATCCTCGGAATAGTCAATGGCACGACGAACTTCATCCTCACTGCGATGTCCGACGAGGGGCGCGCCTATGAAGATGTCTTGGCCGAAGCCCAGGCTCTCGGATACGCCGAGGCAGACCCAACCGCGGATGTCGGAGGAGGTGACGCTGCTGCCAAAGCAGCGATCCTCGCCGGTTTGGGGTTCGGGGTGTGGGTGGGCGCTGATCGCGTTTACAGGGAGGGCATCGCCGGGATAGACGTTGTCGACATCGCCGCCGCCCGCCAGCTCGGGTACGCAGTGAAACTCCTGGCGATTGCTGATCAGACGGAGGGAGGGGTGTGCGTGCGAGTGCATCCGGCGCTCGTCCCTCTCGAACACCCACTGGCATCCATCAGGGGGGCGAATAACGCTGTGTTCGTTGCAGGTCCGGCCGTCGGCGAGCTCTTGTTCTCGGGCCCGGGGGCGGGTGGTGAGCCAACTGCCACTGCGGTGCTGGGCGATGTGATCGCCGCCGCCCGCGAGTTGCTGTCCGGGACGCAGGTGGCACCGCGCATCCGTTTTGGAGAGGGCCAGGTCATGGACTTCTCCGAGGCTATGACCAAGTGGTACCTCCGGCTCGAAGTGACAGATGCTCCCGGCGTACTGGCCAAGATCGCGTCGATGTTCGGCGACCACGATGTCTCGATCATGTCGCTGTGGCAGGAAGGGAGAGGAGACGACGCCACCCTTCTGCTCGTCACCCACGACGCTCTCGAAGCCGATCTGCGGGAGGCTGCTGCGGGGCTGGCGGCCCTGGATGTCGTCAAGCAGGTTGCAGCGGCCATCAGGGTCGTAAGCCCAGAACCCTGATGCAGTACGTATCGACTCGTGGCAACGCGCCGGTTCTCGGTTTCGATGATGCACTCTTGGCAGGGCTGGCGGTCGACGGCGGTTTGTACGTCCCGGAGGTTTGGCCGACCTTCGACATCACTTCGGGTGATTACGCCGACATCGCATCTGCGGTGATTCGCCCCTTCGTCGCGGGTTCGGTGATCGAACCAGACCTCGACGACCTCACTCG
This sequence comes from Acidimicrobiia bacterium, assembly GCA_041744795.1. Lineage (GTDB taxonomy): Bacteria > Actinomycetota > Acidimicrobiia > Spongiisociales > ZC4RG35 > DATHWB01. The sequence continues at coordinate 5,750 of JBGTKD010000180.1, read as the reverse complement.
CGACACCTACTCACGTTTCCGACACGCCGAAGTTGCGCCCCTGCGAGACCTCGGATCCGATCACTATCTGCTCGAGCTGTTCTGGGGTCCGACTCTCTCGTTCAAGGACTACGCCCTCCAGTTCGTGGGCGCCGCATTCGACGCGGTCCTCGCGGCGCGCTCAAGCACGGTGACCGTGCTCGGTGCTACCTCCGGCGACACCGGATCCGCCGCGATTGCAGCCTTGGCCGATAGGCCTTGTGCTCAGGTCGTGATCCTTTATCCCGAAGGTCGGGTTTCTGACGTCCAGCGTCTCCAGATGACGACGGTCTCGTCAGCCAACGTTATGGCGGTCGCGGTCCAGGGGACATTCGATGACTGTCAACGGCTTGTGAAGGCGGCGTTCTCGGATCCTTCAATGCGCGCCCGATTCCGCCTGGCGGCTGTGAACTCGATCAACTGGGGACGGGTGATGGCCCAAGCCGCCTATTACGCGTGGACGGGTCTGCAACTCGGCCGGGACTTCGACGTGGCTGTTCCGACTGGCAACTTCGGCAATGTCCTTGCTGCCGAAGTTGCCAGGCGCGGGGGAGTGCCGATTCAGCGACTGGTCGTCGGTACCAACGCCAATCATGGGCTCGTTGACCTCATCGACCGAGGAAGGCTGGCTACGACGGAGGTGATTCCGACCATCGCCCCAGCTATGGACATTCAGGTGCCCAGCAATTTCGAGAGGTACTTGTTCGAACTCGTTGACCGGGACGCCAGCGCGGTGAGAGAGGCGATGTCGCTGCTGAATGTGGAGGGGCGCCTAATCCTCGATGAGCGGACACACGCCCGGCTCACCGAGCGACTCTCCGGGTATTGGTACGACGAGAGCGAGATCGAAGCGGCGATCGGCGCGGTGTACTCACAGACCGGTGACATCCTGGATCCCCACTCGGCGATCGGATGGCTTGCTGGCGCTGCTGCCAAGGGCGACCGCCCCATGGTCTCGGTCGTGACCGCCCATCCGGCGAAGTTCGGAGACGCAGTAGAGAGGGCGACTGGTATGGCTCCGGTTCTACCCGACGACCTGGCGGACCTCATCAGTCGGCCCGAAAGGACGCGAACCATCTCGGCGACGCTCGGCGCCGTGGCCGCGTTGTTAGAAGAGTTGCCTCGGACCTGAGACCGGCTAGCATTGCGATCACCGCTGGGACAGAAGTCACAGTTCAGGTATTCCCCGCCGGATCCAACCCGGATCTCACGCAGGACCACACGCACGGTTCCACGTGGCCCACGTCTGATGAGTGGCTCACACCGGAACACCCCTCGCCGCTAGAGGCACGCGCGCCAGGTCTCGCCTCGGCGGGCCGAGAGGAGCACATGAGCACCAGATCCCAACTCCAGAGCAAGTCGGTCGGCGAACTCCGCGAGATCGCCAAGGCCGTCGGCATCGAGGCGGACGGCCTGCAAAAGGCAAAGATCATCACCGCGCTCGTAGAAGCCGGCGAGGCTGCCGAAGGCAGTGCCCCGACGGAGAACATCGACCTTCCCACCGCGACGACGCGCTCGGAAGAAGAGGGACGCAGCGACTCCAGTGATTCGCACGACTCCGACCGCGACGGTGGTGACGCTGACGGCAACAACCACCAGGATCGCGACCGTCAACAGAACGGTGGCCAGCGGACCCAGCACGGCGGCCAGCAAGGCGGCCAGGGAAACCAGGCCGGCGACGGTGACGACGACAACCAGGGCAATCGCAATCGCAATCGCAACCGCAAGCGGCGACGCAGCGGTGGCCAGGGCGGCCAAGGTGGCCAGGGTGGCGGTCAGGGAGGCCAAGGTGGCCAGGGCGGGGGCGAGCGTCAGCACGACCAGCACTACCCCGAAGGCGACCAGGAGGTCCGGGAGGGTCTTCTCGACATCCTCCCCGAGGGATACGGATTTCTGCGAGTCACCGGCTACTTGCCAGGGGACAAGGACGTCTATGTCTCGGCCAGTCAGGTTCGCAAGTTCGGGCTTCGCAAAGGCGATCAGATCGTCGGTCCTATTCGCCCGCCCCGCAGCCAGGAGAAGTTCCCGGCTCTTATCCGTATCGACTCCGTCAACGAAATGGATGTTGAGGAAGCCCGACGGCGTCCGAAGTTCGAGAAGCTCACCCCATTGTTCCCAGACGAGCGACTACGGCTCGAAGTCGATTCCAAGGCAGATTCGACCCTCACTCGGATCGTCGATCTCATCGCTCCCATCGGCAAGGGCCAGCGCGGATTGATCGTCTCCCCGCCAAAGGCGGGAAAGACGACCGTGCTGAAGGAAATCGCCCAGGCGATCACCGAGAACAATCCCGAGTGCTACCTGATGGTCGTCCTCGTCGATGAACGGCCTGAAGAGGTCACGGACATGCAGCGTTCGGTCAAAGGCGAGGTTATCTACTCGACCTTCGATCGTCCGGCCGAAGAGCACACTCAGGTCTCTGAACTGGCGATCGAACGGGCCAAGCGTCTTGTCGAGCAGGGGAGAGATGTAGTCATAGTGCTTGACTCGATCACGCGGCTCGCCCGTGCCCACAACCTGGCGACGCCCGCCTCCGGACGGATTCTCTCCGGTGGTGTGGACAGCCAGGCCTTGTATCCGCCCAAGCGGTTCTTTGGTGCGGCTCGGAACATCGAAGAGGGTGGTTCGCTAACCATTCTTGGGACTGCTCTCGTCGAGACCGGTTCCAAGATGGATGAGGTCATCTTCGAGGAGTTCAAGGGCACCGGAAACATGGAGTTGCGACTCGACCGTAAGCTGGCAGACAAGCGCATCTATCCGGCAATCGACATCGAGTCGTCGGGAACACGGAGGGAGGAGCTGCTGTTCAACCAGCGCGAGCTCGCCCAAGTGTGGAAGTTGCGGAGGGTGCTGCTCGCACTCGAGTCAGGATCGGCCCTCGAACTACTGGTCGATCGGTTGAAGAACACCAAGTCGAATGAAGAGTTCCTCGCCGACGTGGCGAAGAGTTCCTGAGTCTGGAGCACAGCGATGAAGGCAGAGATCCATCCCAACTACGTGAAGTCGGAGATCACTTGCTCCTGCGGCAACACGTTCACGACGCACACGACGAAGGGCGACATGCACATCGAGTTGTGCAACGAGTGTCATCCTTTCTTCACCGGAAAGCAGAAGCTCGTCGACACCGGTGGTCGCGTCGAACGGTTCCAGAAGCGTTATGCAGGCACGGAGCTCAAGTCGAAGAAGCGCCAGAAGGCCGAAGCCTCCGCTTCGGAGGCTCCCGAAGCCGAGTGAATTGGCGGGCCGCACGCCGGTGCGCTGACGAATGAAGCAACGACCATCCATCGACCCCGCCCAATCCGTGGGCGGTCAAGCCGTTCTCGAAGGCGTGATGATGCGCGCTCCTACGGCCTGGGCGGTCGCCGTTCGCAAGCCTGACGGCCAGATCGAAGCCCGTCGCGAAGAGCTTCCGAAACTCTCCTCCCGTTCGAAGCTTGCACGCGTGCCTCTTGTGCGAGGGATGCTGGTTCTGGGGGAGTCGCTCACACTTGGCTTTCGGGCGTTGAGCTGGTCCGCTCAGCTGTCAGTCGGCGAAGACGAGAAGGAACTGAGCAGGCTCGAACTGGTTGGTTCGCTCACCATTGCAATGGTGATTTTTGCCGGACTTTTCATCGTGCTCCCGGCCGCGGCCGCCAATGTGATCGTCGGCGAGTCAGACGCAGGTTTCGTCATCCTCGAAGCGGTCATTCGCCTCGTCCTCTTTATCGCATACATCTGGGCGCTCGGTCGTTCCAAAGAGATCCGGCGCGTCTTCCAGTATCACGGCGCCGAGCACATGTCGATCCATGCATACGAGAACGGGGAGCCTCTGTCGGTGGACTCCGTGAAACGCTATCGACCGGAACATCCCCGGTGTGGGACGAGCTTCCTGTTGATTGTCATCCTGTTGGCGATAGTCGTCTTCACCCTTGTCGGCCGTCCGTCGTGGCCCTGGCTCGTAGGGAGCAGGGTCCTCGGTATACCGGTCATTGCTGGTATGTCGTATGAACTATTGCGCTGGTCGGGGACCCACAGCTCGGAGAGGGTTGCGTCGATGCTCGCTGCTCCGGGCATGTGGCTGCAGCGCCTCACCACAGGAATACCCGAAGAGCCGATGATCGAAGTCGCCGTGGCTTCTTTGCTCTCGGCGCTCGACGACGAGCAAGTGGATGAGATCATTGCCCGCGGTCCGCTTCCCGAGATGTCGGTGCAAGCCCGGGCTCGCTGATGGAAGCCAGACTGGCTGCCCGCCTCGCTGAGATTGAGTCAGAATTGGCAGAGGTCGAAGAGCGCCTCGGTAGTCCCGACATCGACCCGGCTGAGTATCCCGACCTCGGCCGCACCCATGCCCGTCTCAAGCCGATCGTTGAGCTCGCCGAGTCGCTCAGATCGGCCGAATCGGATGTCCACGAGGCCCGCGAGCTCGCCGCCGCAGATCCCGCTATGGCCGCCGAATTGGGCAACCTGGCTGAGGATCGTCTGGCCGACGCCGAGCGCCTGCTCAACGATCTCACGTTGGCTCTGGTGCCGGTCGACCCCGATGACGAGAAGCACGCCATCATCGAGATTCGGGCGGCAGCCGGCGGCGACGAAGCCGCAATCTGGGCAGGGGACATCCTTCGCATGTACCAGGGATATGCAGCACGGGTCGGGCTCACACTTGAATCTATCGACACTTCGCCGTCGGAAGCGGGCGGGTATTCGAAGGTGACGGTGGGGGTCAGAGGGTCGAACGCCTACGGGGCGTTCAAGTTCGAGGCGGGGGTCCACCGCGTCCAGCGGGTTCCCCGCACCGAGTCCCAGGGGAGGATCCACACGTCGACGGCAACGGTGGCGGTCCTCCCAGAAGTCGATGAGGTTGAAGTCGAGATCGACCCCAATGACGTCAAGGTCGACGTATTCCGATCGAGTGGCCCCGGCGGACAATCGGTGAACACCACTGACTCCGCAGTTCGTCTCACCCACTTGCCGTCCGGCCTTGTCGTGTCGTGTCAGGACGAGAAGAGCCAGCTCCAGAACAAGGAGAAGGCGTTCCGAGTTCTGCGGGCGAGGCTGTATCAGTTGGAGATGGAGCGCCACCACGCCGCGATGGAAGGAGTCCGGCGTTCCATGGTGAAGACCGGTGAGAGATCGGAGAAGATCCGCACCTACAACTACAAGGAGGGTCGGGTCACCGACCATCGGATCGAGTTGACGGTCTACAAGCTCGACTCAATTCTCGAAGGCGACCTCGACGAGATTCTCAATGCTCTGAAGGCTGCGGAAGCATCCGAATCGTTGGAAGCCTGAGACGGTCAGAATCCATCTGCGAACATACCCGGAGCAGGCATCCGCTGGGCGATAGCATGTGCCGCCAGGGCGGCAGCTCGTCGATTGTTCCTTCTCTCGCGTTGAACTTCGTCACTGCCGCCCTGAGAACTTCTGCACGGTGAACGAAGCGACCCTTGGATCACCTCTGCAATGGCCCGGCCGTCCTATCGGCCCGGCCTGCGGCCGGCCTGTCCTTCTTTTTCGTTCCCTTCGGGACCGCCCCCCTCGCCCGTCACTTCGTGCCGGGCCCTCCCCCCAACGTCGCTTCGCTCCTGGGGGGAGAGATTGGCGAGCAGTCAGTTTGTCCCCCCTCGACTGATTCCCTATAGGGGATCCGCTGTCAAGTGATCTCTTGGTGAGGGCTTGTTGCTCTTGTTGGGGGTGTTGGTCGATGATGGTTGTGTCGGGGAAGGTCGCCTCGTGTTTGCCGCCCGGTTGGGGTG
>JBGTKD010000179.1:0-10015 GCA_041744795.1 Acidimicrobiia bacterium | reverse complement strand
CGCATCGGCAGTCCTCTCGTACCACGGACCCGGTTGGGGGAATCGAAGTGGCACCGTCGCCCTAGATGCCGAGTTCGCCGATCGCGTGGCATCTCTTCACGACGCCCTCTTTCCCAACACACATACGACAGGCAAATCCCTCGTCGGGTCCGACGACATCCGTTTGGTCGTTGTGGACGAAGGAGTGCTTCAAGGGTATGTGGCCGCAGAAATCCATTCAGACGGAACCGGCTACATCGACTACTTGGGTGTCGATCCTGCCAGCAGACGAAAGGGATTGGGGGCCCGCCTGGTGCAGGGGTCGGTGGATGCTCTCCTCGCTACCGGCGCGAGCTCAGTGCACCTGACGGTGAGAGAGTCGAATCACGCCGCCCGCGCCCTCTACGCCAGCCTCGGCTTCACCGAAGAGCGCGTCATCCGGCCCTACCGCAAGAACTTCTCCCTGGAGGTTTCTTAGCGTTACAGCGGTTCAAAAATGAACCGATTCGCGTACCAGAACCGGCTTTGGGCGAAGCGGTCGGCAGCGTCACAGCGCTGAGTAGACCTGCCAGGTATCGGGGACGCCCTTGAGCGTGTGGCTACCGCGATCAGAGAATCTGACGCTCGAACCGGCGACCAGGTCCTTGACTGTTCGCGAAACGAGCACCTCACCAGGTGCAGCCAGAGATGCGATTCGGGCTCCTATGTGGACTGCCAGTCCGGCGATACCGCCATCCACCAGTTCGACTTCGCCGGTGTGGACACCCGCTCGGACTTCGATCCCAAGACGTTTGACTTGCTCACATATGGCGCGCGCCGCGGCGATCGCCCGGGCCGGACCGTCAAACGTGGCGAGAAACCCGTCGCCAGCGGTATCGATCTCTCTGCCGCGATGTACCGTCAATTGCTCCCTGACCACGCGATTGTGGCGTTCCAGCAACCCAGTCCACTCCAGGTCGCCGAGACGAACAGCAAGTTGGGTCGATTCGACAATGTCGGTGAAGAGCACAGTCGCCAGAACGCGTGTGGGATCTGCAGAGACCCGGGTACCGGTCATGAACTGACGGACCTCGGAGATGATCGGCTCATAGTCGCCAGCAGTCAGGAAGTGGTCGGCCCCGGGAAGTTCTATGAAGCGGGCGTTTGGAATCTGAGAGGCGATCCATCTGCCCTCCTCGACCATTACGTCCCGATCTTCGGTCAGATAGATACAGATCGTGGGCACCCGCACCGAGGCCAGGACGGCGGTCGTGTCAATTTGGGTGTTCATTCGCAGGAGCTGAACTGCCGCCTGAGGGCTGGCAGCAAGTCGAAAATATCGCGCGAGCCACGCCAGATACGCGGTGTCATTCCGCCGGCTGGGAGCCATCCAATCGGGAAGCGACTCGGGATTGCCCCAGTTGGCCCGGGTCTCTTCGATGTGGGCCTCCCGGTCATCTGGAATGGGCGCCCAGGGGTAGTCCTCGGACCAGGTGCGTTTGGCATAGCTGCTCACCAGAATCAGGCCGTCGCACCGGTCGGGGTAGGTAGCGGCGAACAGAATCGACATGTTTCCGCCTTCGGAGTGGCCAAGGAGGGTGGCTCGTTCCGAGCCGACCGCGTCCATGACGGCCCGGACATCGTCCATACGTTGTTCGAGTGTCGGAAGTTCGTCGAGAGGAACGGCGTCGGAGACTCCGGTCCCGCGCTTGTCGAACACGATCAGTCGCGCGAACGATGCGAGCGAATTCAGGAAGCGGGCACTGTCGGGGTCGTCCCACAGCACCTCGATGTTCGAGACGAAGCCCGGCACATACACCAGGTCTTGTGGCCCATCTCCAACCACCTGATAAGCGATGCCGACGCCGCTGCTCCTGGTGTATCTGGTGCGAGGCGCTGACATATCGGCCGATCCTACGGGTGTGAGTCCCCGCCCGGTCGGGTCAACCAAAGGGGCTTTCGATACTGCGTAACCACCCGGTACATGTTCGACGTCGTCACCCAACCGAACGTTCTCGAGTCAGCCAGTGTCGCATCGGCATTGTCAGACTCAACCCACGCCTCACCATCGGAGACCGCCGTTGCTCGTTTGATCAGCCACATGCCTTCTCTGTCGGGATGCACGAACACGACGATCGAATCTGGCTTAGGAGAAGGATCGCGGGTGGCCAGCACCACATCGCCTGGGCGCAGAACGGGCAGCATGGATTCTTCGAAGACTCTGAAACGACGGATCGCTGACTCCTTGTTTTCACGCCGGAGTATGGTCGGAGGGACGAAGTTCGACACGGAGGCGACTATGGGTTTGTTCCAACCGGCCACGAAGGCCTATGCACATTGTGATCTCTATTGCGGTGTCTATGACCCCGCCCAGGCGAAGATTGAGGCGATGTCTGTGTGGAAGTCCGCTCAGAAGTATCAGGACTCAGACGACCCTGTCTTCCGCGACCGGGCAATCCTCATCAAGGAGCGGCAGGCCGAACTCGTGAAGCACCACCTTTCCGTGCTGTGGACGGACTTCTTCACCCCTGATCATCGCAAGGAGTTCCCCGATCTCGACGATCTCTTCTGGAGGGCAATCAACCAGGCTGGTGTCGCCAAGAAGTCCGCTGATCCCGCCGAGGGCGAGAAGCTGGTGGGGCTGGTCGACGAGGTAGCGGATATCTTCTGGCAGACAGAAAAAGCCGAAGGGATGGGCGTCTACCCGCCGTCCTGATCGCACCAGGCCGCTAGGCGGCCTCGACCTCGGTTGTGGGCTCGGACGGCCGTCGGAGCCGGGCCGGGGTAACGCGATGCAATGCCCTGCGTGCCCAGCCGTACTGTTTGCCCAAGACTGCCAGGCCAGATCCGATGAGAACGACTCCTGGGATGACAGGCAGGAATAGCCCGGCGATACCAACCACAACCAGGGTGGTCCCTGCCACGGATATGGCGGCAGTTGCCACCAGCGATCGACGCGTTTCCTGCATGCCTTCAGCATGCCACGTCTGCAGCGCTGTGTGGTCGGAGTAATTGACCTAACACCGCACCGTGAGGGCTTGGGTCCGGCCTCCGCGATACTGAGACGATGAACATTGTCACCCTTGAATCTGCTCCACCGTCCGATCCCGATCGGTTCGTAGCCGTTCCGTTCCTCGACGGCGAGGGTTGCAACGTGCGGATCATCCGCCTTGCCTCGGGCCAGGATCTTCCGCCGCACAAACATGAACCGTCAGAATTGATGCTCTACGTGGCGGAAGGAGTCGCCGAATTGGACACAGACGACGGCGCCATTGCCTTTCCGACCGGGTCGCTCGCCCACCTGACGGGAGCCGAGACGCTGCGGGTAGGGAACCGGGGCGAGGAGCCTGTCACGCTGCTGGCGTTCCTGGCTCCGCCATTCCCGCCACGTGTCTAACACTCTGGCGATTGATCAAGGACCGTAAGACCCTGGCTCGCTACAGAAGAGCCAGCGATTACCCGTCTAGAACGTCGGGTTCGAGTTTCACGAACAGGGGTGTTATCTCGCCGAGCGACTGGCCCTCGTCAACCTCGGGTCGGCTCCACTCGTTCGGATCGGCCCCCAGTCCAAGCATCGTGCCGAGCGTGGCCGTCGTGAAAGGCAGGTAAGGAGCGAACCCGATTCGTAGCCCGGAGATTGCCTGGATGGCTGTCCACAACACGGTGCCTGCTCGATCGGGGTCGGTCTTGATGACCTTCCATGGCTCTTCATCGTTCAAGTATCCGTTGATCGCTTGAGCCCCCGCCATCGCCCGCCGCAGTCCCTGACGAAGTTCGACACGTTCGATTAGACGGCCAACTTCTTCGAGTGCTTCGTCTGTCCCTGCGATGATGTGGAGGTCGGCTTCTGTGGGCGTTCCCCGAGGCGGTACGGCGCCGTCGAAATGTTTGGCTGTGATCGAGAGAACCCGGTTGACCAGGTTGCCCCAGGTTGCGACCAGCTCGGAGTTGATCCGTTCGATCATCTGCTGGTCGGCAAGATCAGTGTCGTTTTGTTCGGGCAACACCGACGCGATCGCGTAGCGGAGCGCGTCGGCCTGCAAGCGGTCGGTGTACCAGCTGATGGAGCGGCCGACACCCATTGACTTAGACGCCTTTGCGCCTTTGAAGGTGATGTATTGGTTGGCGGGGACGTTTGTCGGCAGGTTCAGACCGCCATGACCCATGAGCAGTGCTGGCCAGTACACGGCGTGGAATGGGATGTTGTCCTTGCCGATGAAGTAGTAGGTCTCGGCTGCTGGGTCGGTCCACCACGCCTTCCAGGCATCCGGATCGCCTTGCTGTTCGGTCCACTCCTGGGGCGCTGAGTAGTAACCCATCACCGCCTCCCACCAGACATAGATGGACTTGCCCGGACCTAAGTCGTCGACAGGTATCGGGATCCCCCAGTCGAGGTCGCGGGTGAATGACCGATCGTGCAGCCCCTCTTTCACCATGCCTTTGGCGAAGTTGATGACGTGAGGTCGCCAGCCTTGGCGACTCTCCAACCATTCGAGTAGAGGCTCTTGGAAAGCACTGAGCTTCCAGTAGTAGTGCTCGGTCTCGCGCTCCACCGGCACCGTGCCTGACAGTTTCGAGACCGGGTCGATCAGGTCTTGTGGGTCGAGGATCTTCCCGCAGTTGTCGCATTGGTCGCCGCGAGCCGGCGAGTAGCCGCAGTGCGGACACGTCCCTTCGACATAGCGGTCCGGTAGGAACTGGCCGCGCTCCTCGTCGAAGAACTGCATGTCCGACTTCCGGTACAGGTAGCCGTTGTCCAACAGTCGGAGGAAGAACTCCTGGGCCACCCGGTGATGATTCGCCGTGTCAGTGGTGGTGAAGAGATCGAACGAGATTCCGAGAGATTCCCAATAGCCGAGAATCTCGGGGTGGAATCGGTCGATGATCTCGGCTGGCGTAACACCCTCTTGCTCTGCTTTCACTGTGATCGGGGTGCCGTGGGTGTCGGATCCCGAAACCATCAGGACTCGATTGCCCGCAAGACGGTGATAGCGGGCGAAGATGTCGGGAGGTAGGTAGGCACCCGCCAGGTGTCCGAGATGGAGCGAGCCCGAGGCGTACGGCCAGGCGACTGCGACGAGGATGTGGCGGCTTTGGCTCATGAATGATCCAGTGAGGTAACTGTGACGAGGCTAATGGGGGGCTTGGGGGACTTTGCCGAGTTTTCTTCTGTGGAGCCGCTCCGACAAGACCGCGCCGCGGTCGGCCAGGACGACTCCGGCCATGATGACCGATCCGCCGATGATCAGTGAGGTCGTTACGGGGTCTCCCAGGAAGATCACCGCGCTGGCCGCAGACGCCACCGGCACGAGATATCCGATCAACGCGGCGGTGGCTGTATCCGCTCTTTCAACGACCTGGAGGAACGAATAGAAGGGAGTGATGGTCCCGAAGAGTCCGGTGGCGATGGCCCAGCCCCATACGTCTCCGCTCAGCCCTGACAGGTCGGTCCATGCTCCTGTCGGAACTCCGACGATCGTCAGGATCACAGCCGCGGCTACGAATTGGGGAACCACCATCCGTCTCACCGGAGTGTGGATGGCGAAACGCCGTGACACCGCACCGCCGGTCGCTGCAGCAACCACGCCAAGCATCGACCAGATGACGGCTCCTCGTAGAGAAGCCGGATCGATCTGTTCTACGCCTCCCAGCAAGACGGCGATGCCTCCGAATGCCACTAGAAGCCCGGGCACTCGCCAGGCGCGAAAGCGCTCGCCGGGAACGATGTAGTGGGCGGCGACGATCGAGGCAGCAGGCACTAGAGCGATCAGAAGTCCAGCCAGTGACGCTGTCAGGGTTACGAGGGCGATCGTGAAGAAGATGGGCGGCAGTGCCATGTTCAGCAGGCCGAGAAAACTGCCGCGTTTCCAGTCGTGGTCTCGATCGAGTCGGCCGAAAACAGCCAGAAGGCCAATCATCCCACCAGCCGCGATCGCGAAGCGCACGAGGGTGAGCGATATGGGGCTCATCCCCCCCTCGAGAGCGAGTTTGGAAGTGATGGTCCCGCTTGCCCACCCGGCGGTTGCGAGTGCAATCCAGGGCCAGGGACTTTTCACGGCAGCATGATTGTCGTGCGTGGGACCGATGAGAAATTCACCTCTAGCCTGTCGGCCATGAGAGCCAGGAAGTGAGCAAATTCGACTCGAGAGAGTTGCGTGACGGTTTTGGCGAGTTCCTGACAGGTGTCACCGTCGTCACGACCCGCGATGCGGACGGCGAGCCTGCTGGGCTGACGGTCAATTCGTTCAGTTCCCTGTCTCTCGATCCGCCACTCGCTTTGTTCTCGATCGGGAAGTCCGCGGATACGTTCGCCGCCTTCGAGGCTGGCAACGGCTTTGTTATCCATGTCCTCGCCGGGGACCAGGCTGATATGAGCCTGCAATTTTCGACCAAGGAGATCGACCGATTCGATGGAGTCGAGTGGAACCCCGGTCTCGACGAGCTTCCCCTGATCGCCGGGACACTGGCCACCTTCGAGTGCAGCAGAGAGCACACCTACGACGGGGGTGACCACCTGATACTTGTCGGTCGAATCGAGCGGTTCACTGTCGGGGATCGGACCCGACCTGCCCTCGGATACTTCCGCAGCCGGTACATCTCGCAGGCCTGAATCGGCCCGGAACGTATCATCGGTTTGTGACCTCTTCAGTTGTGAACGTTTCGAAGGCACTTCCGACCCCGGTGACCGCGGCCGGTATGCGGGCCTATTTGGGTGGAGTGCCGACCGTCGACGAGGTCACGGTCTCAGAACGTGTGGCCTCGCTCGGAACGCGATCCATCAAGCGCGAGTCCAAGCGAGCCGCCCTGGAGTTGGCGATTCGGATGATGGACCTGACCACTCTCGAGGGTCAGGACACACCTGGCAAAGTCAGCCAACTGTCGTCCAAGGCCGTTCGTCCCGATCCCACTGACCCTTCGATTCCATCGGTGGCTGCTGTGTGCGTGTACCCGAATATGGTCCCGGTGGCCAAGAAGGCGGTCGCTGGTTCGGGCGTCAAGGTGGCCTCGGTTGCCACGTACTTTCCCTCCGGTCAGGCCCCCATCGACCTGAAGGTTGCCGAGACCCAGCGGGTTGTCGCCATGGGAGCTGACGAAGTGGACATGGTGATCGACCGGGGCGCTTTTCTATCCGGGCAATTCTTGGACGTCTTCGACGAGATCCGTCAGATCAAGGAAGCCTGTGGCCGCGCCCATCTGAAGGTGATTCTTGAAACCGGCGAACTCGTCACTCTTGACAATGTCCGTAAGGCGTCGATGCTGGCGATGGCGGCGGGAGCGGACTTCATCAAGACATCTACTGGCAAGGTGTCACCTGCGGCGACGCTGCCGGTCACCCTCGTGATGCTCGAATCGATCAGGGACTTTCGGGCCGCGACTGGACACAAAGTCGGTATGAAACCCGCTGGCGGCATCCGTACGGCGAAGGACTCGATCAAGTATCTGGTCGTGCTCAACGAGACCTTGGGCCGGGAGTGGATGACGCCTGATCTCTTCCGGTTCGGCGCATCTTCGCTCCTCAACGACGTATTGATGCAGATTCGCTGGCTGGACACCGGCCGCTACCAATCCGCTGACTACTTCACGAAGGACTGACCATGGCAGAAGACGTTCCCGCTCTCGTAACAGAACCCATCGACTGGAGCTATGCGCCGAGTCGCGAGAACGCCGACCTGGTGACCATCGACGACCAGTACGGACTCTTTATCGACGGGGACTTCTTCAAGCCAGCCTCGAAGCAGTTCTTCACCACTCTCGATCCCGCAACAGAAGAGCCTCTGGCCGAGGTTGCCCTGGCTGACGAGACGGACGTCGATCGGGCTGTCGGTTCGGCTCGTAAAGCCTTTGGCGACTGGTCGAAGCTGTCGGGCTCCGAGCGCGCCAAATTTTTGTTCCGCATTGCTCGTCTGGTGCAGGAACGATCCCGTGAGCTGGCTGTGCTGGAAACCCGGGATGGTGGCAAGCCCATCAAGGAGTCCCGTGACGTCGACCTCCCGTTAGTTGCCGCGCACTTCTTCTATTACGCCGGCTGGGCCGACAAGTTGGAGTACGTCTTCCCCGGGCTCCAGCCCAAGCCTCTCGGCGTGGCCGGGCAGGTGATCCCTTGGAACTTTCCTCTCATGATGCTCGCCTGGAAGGTTGCTCCCGCGCTTGCCGCGGGGAACACCGTCGTGTTGAAGCCGGCCGAGACCACGCCGCTGTCTGCCCTTCATTTCGCTCGGATCTGTGCCGAAGCCGGTTTACCTGGTGGCGTCTTCAATGTCGTGACTGGAGCCGGTCAGACGGGAGCCGCCGTCGTCGGGCACGACGATGTCGACAAGGTGGCCTTCACCGGTTCCACGGAGGTAGGCAAGATCATTCAGCGCCAGTTGGCGGGTTCGGGTAAGAAGCTGACCCTGGAACTCGGAGGCAAAGGCGCCCACGTCGTTTTTGATGACGCCCCAGTCGACCAGGCAGTCGAAGGTGTGATCAACGGGATCTTCTTCAACCAGGGTCACGTCTGCTGCGCTGGAAGTCGTCTCATCGTCCAAGAGGGAATAGCAGAGGAGTTCGTCGAGAAGTTGAAGCTTCGCCTCGACACGCTGCGGGTGGGTGACCCGCTCGACAAGAACACCGATATCGGCGCTATCAATTCAGCCTCTCAGCTGGCCAAGATCGAAGAGTTGGTCACCGCGGGACAAGAAGAGGGAGCGGCGATGTATCAGCCGTCCGGCGTCCTCCCCGAACGGGGATACTTCTTCCGGCCGACCTTGTTCACCGGCGTTTCGCAAAGCCACCGCATCGCTCAGGAAGAGATCTTCGGGCCGGTCCTATCGATCATGACCTTCCGGACACCCGACGAAGCAGTCGAGAAGGCCAATAACACTCCCTTCGGCTTGGCAGCTGGAATATGGACCCAAAAGGGTTCGCGAATCTTGTGGATGGCGGACCGGATGCGGGCAGGCGTGGTCTGGGCGAACACCTACAACAAGTTCGATCCGGCTTCGCCATTCGGTGGGTACAAGGAGTCGGGCTTCGGTCGAGAGGGCGGCCGCCATGGTCTCCTCTCCTATCTGAAGACGGAGGCATGATGTCCAGGCTCGACGTCAAGAAAACGCACAAGCTCTACATCAACGGCGAGTTCCCCCGATCTGAGTCCGGTCGTACTTTCCCCGCCGTCGACGGTGACGGCAACGTGATCGCACGCATGGCGGAAGGCTCACGCAAGGATCTCCGGGACGCCGTGCGCGCCGCTCGTAACGCCCAGGAGAAGTGGGCTTCTCGGACGGGATACAACCGGGGACAAATTCTGTATCGGATCGCCGAAATGGTGGAGGACCGAACAGATGTCTTCCAGGAAGACCTGCGGGCGGTGGGGGAGTCGAAGCGCTCTGCGCAGCGAGAGGTAGAGGCATCCATCGATCGACTGGTCTGGTACGCCGGGTGGTGTGACAAATTCGCCCAGGTCTACGGGAATCTCAACCCCGTCGCCGGACCGTTCTTCAACATCTCCTCACCGGAGCCGACCGGAGTCGTCGGGATCATCGCACCGGACACTCCTGCGCTCCTCGGGTTGGTATCGAGGGTCGCCCCGGTTCTCGTCACCGGCAACACAGCGGTTGTCGTCGCCTCTGATCGGGCACCTGTGGTCGCAGTCACATTCGCCGAGGCCCTGGCGACATCCGACGTTCCGGCGGGTGTGGTGAACCTGCTCACCGGCCACGCGGTCGAGCTCACACCGTGGCTGGCATCTCACATGGACGTCAACGCAATCGACCTCACAGGCGCCCCGGCCGAAATCGTGACCGAGTCCGAAACCGCCGCAGCAGACAACGTCAAGCGCGTAATCCGCTCCGAATCCCCCGACATCCAGTCCGCCCTGCTTATCGCCGCCTTCACCGAAACCAAAACCGTCTGGCACCCCAAAGGCCTGTGAATCTGTCCCCCCTCGACTGATTCCCTATAGGGGATCCGCTGTCAAGTGATCTCTTGGTGAGGGCTTGTTGCTCTTGTTGGGGGTGTTGGTCGATGATGGTTGTGTCGGGGAAGGTCGCCTCGTGTTTGCCGCCCGGTTGGGGTG
>JBGTKD010000178.1:0-22959 GCA_041744795.1 Acidimicrobiia bacterium | reverse complement strand
GCGGTGGCGCATCCGGGCGGCGACCTTGGTGGCCATGAGGGCGTCGTTGGCCAGCCCGCGTCCCGACTGTTGGAAGGGGACGAAGATGACGTCGGCGTCGCGAGCCTCAACCAGTTCGTCGAGACCGGCCGCCAGCGCTTCGATCCAATCGTCATCTCTCCAGTGGCGGACAGAAACGACGATTCGGATAGCACCCGACGTCGGCAGATCTTCGATTTCGGCTTGCGCGGCGATCGGGTCTGCTGACGCGGGGGAAAGCAGAAAGGCAGGGTCGGCGGCGACCTGCGGAGATGCGACACCGAGCTCCCGGGCCAGATCAGCCGACGCCGAGTCGCGAACAGTGACAGTGTCAACACAAGAGAAGAACAGCCTTGCTTCGTCTCGTCCTTCGGCGGTGGTGAGCGGACCGATGCCAATCGACCAGGTCATCACCGGAACACCCCGGCCACGAGCCAGCGTTGCGACTGTCGTCCAGAACCCGAGGTTGTGCTGGTCGGGGGAGAAGCGGGCTTTCGGATCGGAGGCCAGGTAGTCCTGGATGAGCCCGCCCCCTCCCACGATCACCGCGTCGGCCCGCCGCACTGCTAGGTCCATCCCAGCGAGATCGGCTCCGTCGACGGCGTCGACATCGGCGAGAGATCGAACGGCTTCGAGGTCGGCATAGGGATAGGTGATGACGGTGACGTGACAGGCCGGGTCGAGGGAACGCACCGAGGACACGATCGACTGGAGGATGGCGTCGTCTCCGGCGTTGCCGAATCCGTAGTAACCGGTGAGGGCGATGTGCACGTCGGCAGGCTAACTAACAGCTTCAGCGGATAGGCAGGCCGGCTTCGCCGACTGCTCTTCTGTTTCGCCCGAAACAGCTTCGCTTTCGGGCGAGAAGCCGACGGATGGGGCTCGCACACTCGCCCAATCCGCGCGGCTTCTGAGCCCCGGGTACTCTCCCGGCCCGTGCCTGGTTTCGTCTGTCTCTATTACGGCAACACGGGGAGCTCGTGGCTCTTGTCGGCCCTGGCCTCGGCTCCCGACGTGTACATGACTGGCTTCGAGTCAGTCGAGCAATGGGCGTGGGATGTGCCGTCCGAGGAGCGCCTCGCCTGGCTGGAGACAGCGTTGAGTCCTCCAGACCAACGATCGGGTCCCGAGTTCGACAGCTGGATCGAGGCGCTGCGGGCTTCGCCCCAGTTCAAACAGCTTCCGATGTATCCCAATTTCGCCCTGACCTGTCTCAAAGTCTCCGACCTTCCCGTGACAGATACCGCCGCGCTCATCGACGTGATCGACCGCACCGGGGCAAAGGCGATCCACCTGGTGAGGGAGAACCGGTTTAAGCACACCCTTTCGCTTCATCGCTACCACGACGAGCAGAAGTCCCAGTTCCACGGCAAGGACGAATACGCCCCTACCAAGGTGGACTTCGAGAAGTTCGAGGAGTGGCTTCTGGAGTCAGCACGCCTTCACGACCAGGCGATGGAAGTGAGACGGGCTTGTATCGACCAACTCGGGTCCGACCGCGTCTTCCCGCTTTCCTACGAGGAGTTCACAGACGACGAGGGCAAACAAGACGTACTCAACCGTCTAGCCGAGTTCTTGGACATCCCGGTGAACTTCACCGAAGGCAAGTTCTCAAAGGCCACCCCCGATTTGCTGAGGACAGCGATTTCGAACTATCCCGCCTTCTGGTTCCGGTATCGGTTCGGTCCGCACGCCAAGTACCTCGACTGACATGGCTTTATCCCGACGGCGGGTAGCCTCGCGGCGCCGACTATGACTGACGTTGCCGACCTTCCTGTCTACGACTCGGACCAGATCCGGACCCCGCTCGTCTCCGAACTCCGGAACTTCTGGGTTTTCCGCCGCCTGATCCGCCTGCTGGTCGCCCGGGATCTGACGAGCCGGTACAAGCGGTCTGTCCTCGGGGTTTGGTGGACTCTGCTCAACCCGCTGCTCACGGCAGGTGTCATGTATCTCGTGTTCGGTGTGGCGATAGGCGGCCGGTTCGGAGAAACCGACGAGCCGTATGTCGTCTACCTGCTGGCCGGGGTGTTGTTCATGACATTCTTCGGCCAGGGGATGTTGGCGACGGCCAGTTCGATCGCCGGAGCCAAGGCGATCCTCTCGAAGGTCTACGTACCTGCCGAAGTGTTCGCCTTCGCTACAGGTGTGTCCGGGCTGGTCAACTTCGGTTTCAGCCTCTTTCCCCTCATCATCGCCCAGCTCCTAACGGGCACTGGCGTTCCACTCACTGCACTTCTGGCCCCGATTCCGGTGCTGGCGATGCTCGCTCTGGTGATTGGTGCGGGGATGCTGATCGCCGCCGCCGCAGTGTTCTTCTTCGATGTCCTGGATCTGACAAGGGTCTTCGTGCAACTCCTCCAGTATCTGACGCCGGTGTTCTATCCCCTGTCTTTCATCCCGGACCGCTTCCTTGGCGTGTACAAGCTGAACCCGCTGTTCTCCTACCTCGACAACTTCCGCAACGTCATCTACCGGGGCGAAATCGGTCCTGCCTGGCAGTGGTGGTACATGGGCGGCACGGCCGTGCTGGCCCTCGTCATCGGGGTGTGGGCGTTCTCGAAGGCCTGGCGTTCATTGGCGATGCAATTGTGACCTACCCGCTCATCGAGGTACGCAACGTCAGCCTCGCCTATGTGATGAACCGCGACCGGGCTGGCACTTTCAAGGAGTTCACCTTCCAGTTGCTGAAACGACAGGTGACCGCCGAGCGTTTTCTCGCAGTCGACAATGTCTCTTTCGAGGTACATCGCGGCGAGACCGTTGCCCTGATCGGACGAAACGGCGCAGGCAAGACGACCCTCATGAAGGTCGTTGCGCGGGTGCTTCCACCGACGAGCGGCCGGGTGATCGTGCGGGGACGGGTGGCTCCGATGATCGCTCTAGGCGCCGGCTTCAACCACGAACTCAATGCGATCGAGAACATCGTCCTCTTCGGCACGCTTCTCGGCCGTGAGCCCGACGAGATGCGGGAGCGGGCGGCGGAGATAGGCGAGTGGGCTGAGTTGACCGAGTTCATGGACGTTCCCATCCGCAGTTTTTCGTCGGGAATGCTGGCCAGACTGGGTTTTGCGGTCGCCGCCGACGTCGACCCGGACGTGATGGTGGTGGACGAAGTCCTGTCGGTGGGTGACGAATCGTTCCAGCAAAAGTCATTCGAACGGATGCAGTCGTTGATGAAAGGCGGGACCGCGGTGCTGTTGGTGTCCCATGCGTTGGACAAGGTGCTGCAGATGGCCGATCGAGTGATTTGGATCGATCACGGCAAGGTGATGGCCGACGGCGACCCCGAAGAGGTCGTCGACGCCTACCGGGATGCCGTTCGCAGGCCGTGACCGACGGCCTGGGTCGCGATTTTCTCGCTCAAGCCAAACTGGGATTTGGTCGTTTATCTGTAACGCGCCACCCTTACAAGCGTCAAACCACCTTGGAAGCGGACTACGGTTCGTGGACATACACGCAGCGGAGGTCCCGACTGACGGATTGGCATGCGGGGGAAACCCAGCGTCTCGATACGTGATCGGTATCCTTGGCCGCGAAGGACGCCGGGCAGATCCCGGCAACAAAGCAAGCAAAACGAAAGGGAGGGCATAGTGCCACATTCGGTACTTACCCGTGGACGCAAAATGGTTGCGCGTCTGACGGCTCTCGCAATGGTCGCCAGCATCATGGTGATCGGAGCATTGCCAGCATCCGCCGCACCAATCGACACGTCCGCCACGTGCCCCAGCTCGACTCCGAGCGCAGGCTTCGTCGACATCGCCGCATACTCTGCAGCGCAACAGTTGGCGATCAACTGCCTCGCCGATTACGAGATCGCCATAGGCACATCCGCAACGACATATTCACCCCAGATGGACGTCAGCCGCTGGCAGATGGCCCTGTTCCTCACGCGTCAAGCAGAGGTTCATGGACTGACACTGCCTAGTGGTGCCAGCCAGGGCTTCACCGACATCGGTGCATACCCGGCATCGACCCAGGTTGCGATCAACCAGTTGGCACAGCTCGATATCACGATGGGCACGACCGCGACAACGTACTCGCCGGCAGATCCGGTGTCTCGTTGGCAGATGGCTCTGTTCCTGACCCGTTTGCTCGATGCTGCTGGCTATACGCTGGGCAATGGCGTCAGTCAGGGATTCACCGACATCGGTGCCTACCCGGCTTCGACTCAGATCGCGATTAACCAGATCGCTCAGGCTGGTGTCGCAGAGGGATTCACTGCCACGACGTTCGGTCCTGGCCAGATCACGAGCCGTGTACAGATGGCTCTGTTCCTCACGCGTACCCTCGCGGCCGACAATGTTGTGCCTGCTGGTCAGGGCTTCGTCGTTCTGTCCCACAACGGCGGTGATGAAATCATCACCTACGACGACAACGGAACTTCGCGGACCGTGGACTACACGCCCGGTACAGGCTTCTTCGTTGATGGCGTAGCCGCAACCCGCGCCGCATTCGCAGCGGCGATTTCGACTGGTGACTTGATCGCCTGGTCTGGCACTGTGTTCCGTTTGACAAATGTCTCGGTGACCGGCGGCTTACTAAATGACGTCGATATCGCAGGACAGACCTACGACATCGTGCTGCCCACGGGTGCGACGATCGTCGATGATGCCGATTACACACCAGGTGGTCAGAATGTCTACATGGTCGATGGCGTCTCCACGACGGTCGCCGGGTTCGAGGCGGATATCAACAACGGTGACACCCTGGCGATCAGTGGTGCCGGAACGGTTGCGAGCCCTCGGATGTACCATCTGACGAATCAGACTGTCACCGGAACCGCGACTGCCGCTGCTGGACCGGACTTCAGCGTGAGGGTCGGTAGTGGTGCGACGCTCGGCGTGTACACCGCCCTTGGTACCGACAACATCACCGTTGGTGGAACTCCAGTTCTCCTGGCAGCCTTCAACGCGGCGCTGACAAATGGCGACAGCATCACCTACTCCCGTAAGGGTGGAGTGGCGACGATTGCGTTGACGAATAACGCGCCAACACTCGTCGTCGGCGAAGCTCTCTGGGGTGGCGCAGCCACAAACGTAGTGGTCGCTGTGAGCGGCACGAGCACGGTGACGCTCGACTGGACGGCTGACAATGATGGCGGCGCTTGGGACCTCATCCGGGTCAACGGTGCCGTCGCCACAGTTGCTGACTTCGCCGCTGCGTTGACGCCGGGCGATGTCATTCGTTTCCGTGATTCGGATGCCGCGACGAGCACCAGCTCTCTCCTTGAGCTTGTGAACGCTCCGTATTCCGGAACGGCGGCAGACATCGACACGGTTGCTGGCACCCTGAGCGTGTACTCGTTCGGTGCGTCGGGCGTCGAACTAGACACGGTCGAGTATGACGCAGTGGACCCGGACCTCGGTCTGACCCTCGGCGTCGGTGGTGTCTTGCGCTGGCAGGTCAACGGAAGCTCTGCGACCATGGCCCAGTTCGAGACAGCTGTCGCTTTCGGCGAAGCGAACTTCGTCGGAAACGTTTCCGTTACGAAGGTCGGTAACGACATCGTCTGGAACGCCACAACCAGCTGACAAAGCTGTGATCCTGACTTAAGGATCGAATCAGAGAGGGCCCCGGCTTCGGCCGGGGCCCTTCTTTTTCGCGTTGTGGGAGAAGTCCGAAAGTCTCGGGAATACTCGCCGACAGGCTCTTGGTAGCTCCAGTTGGGAGAACAACTCCCGGAGCATGGAAGCGATATAGGAGGCAAGGATGCCCCACTGGAGCGCACACACGCGCTTACGAATAGTCGGACTGCTGGTTATGGCGGTCCTCAACTCGCTGCTGGCCCTGCCAGCAGCCGCAGTCGTCGACACGTCGTTCTCGTGTCCGGGGTCCATCGAATCCGCCGGGTTCGGTGACATCGGCAAGCACGACGCCGTTACCCAGCGAGCGATCGACTGTCTGGCCACCCACGAGATCACTCGTGGAACCAGCCCCACGACCTTCAACCCATCGGGTTCGGTCCAGCGCTGGCAGATGGCGCTGTTCCTCGTCCGACAGGCGGAGACACACGGCATGACTGTCCCGTCGGCCATCGACCAGGGCTTCACCGACCTCGGCGGACTCTCGGCGGAGGCGAAGACTGCGGTCAATCAACTCGCCCAGCTTGGCATTACCTTCGGGACGGCACCGAGCACGTTCTCGCCCTACGACAACGTGAGCCGCTGGCAGATGGCGCTGTTCATCACCCGGCTACTCGCCGGGTCCGGCGTCTCGATTCCAACGGCGACCGACCAGGGCTTCGGGGATCTTGCTGGTTTGTCGCCACAAGCCCAGGGTGCGATCAATCAGCTAGCGGTCCTCGGTGTCGCCAAAGGAACGAGCGCGACGACCTTCAGCCCGTCTGCCGAGACACTGCGCTGGCAGATGGCGCTATTCCTCACTCGCGCATTGGCCGTCGGTGGGGTCCTCCCCCCGGGAGTGGGGCTGCTCGACGTGGCCCCCGACTCCCACGCCTTCCTCGATTTCAAGGGCACGGCGGTCTCCCGCAACTACACGGTTGCCGTTTCGACGACCGGACCCTTCAGCATCGAGTTGTGGCCCGCATCGATGATCCGGACCAACGGATCGTTCGAGTCGTCCACGCCAGGATCAATCGCCAATTGCGACATCACGCTCGTCAACGGTTCCGCCTTCAGCTCCGACAAGGTGACTGGGATCGAGCCGTCAGGTGCGAACCTCTCCTTCACGGTGGGTTGCACCGGCATCCAGGGCCAGTTGGTTCCTGTGGTGTACACCGGAACGGCGCTGACCGGTCTGGCGGGGGCGAGCACCGCCGATGCGAAGACGCCGACCAACGGCGCATACGGGATCGGTGGAGGCATCACAGTTGTCGTCGAGGCCGCGACCGGTGCGTTTGGACCTGTCTCAGTGGACTCAATCGACAAGGTGAACAAGTCGTTCAAGTCCGGTGGGCTCACCTACTTCTGGGACGCAAACGACACCTTCCGCATCGGCGGCCTACTGGTGACGATGGCGGAGTGGGTCGCCGCCCTGACCACGGGCGACGGGCTCCTGGCCGGATCCACCTACGTCGCCGATCCAGCCGGCTCGTCGATTTTCGACCTCTCGGATCAGTCGCCGGTGGCTCCTGGGCTATCCCTGGCGGCGGTGACCAGTACGACTGCGACGTTGACATACACGGCGTCGCCAGGTGCTGGTCACATCAAGATCTACTCGTGTGCCGGAACTGGCTGTGCGACCACTCTGGTTCGAACGGTCGTTACCGGGACCGATGAGGTCCCAGGGACGGCGGGAACCCAGATCGTTATCTCCGGTCTGACCCCCAACACCGACTACGACTTCCAGGCCACCCAGGTCGAAGACTCCAACGAGTCCGACAAGTCGACCGCGGTCGACGTCAACACTCCGGTGGCCTTGGCGATCGTCAATGCCTATGTTTTCCAAGACACCAATGATGGAGTCGGCACATGGATCTACCTGATGGTCACTTTCGATCGGTCAATCGCCGTTTCGGGAGCGGCTGATGTAGCGGACTTCACGATCCACACTCCGGCGCAGCCGGGTGCCGTGATAGCCGCCACGTTGCTTCCTTCGAAGCCGGTCGGAACAACCGATCAATTGCTCATCGTTTTTCCCGAACGGAACGACACGACGCCGGACACCGATTGGGTGTTGACCATCAAGGCTGGTGCGCTCAATGTTGGCGGCGACCCCAACGGTCTCCTGACCTTCGCCTTCAGCCACTAACGCCGTGGGGGTCCCGGGCCTTCCTGGACCCCCACAGCTCCTTCCGAACGGCTCTTGATCTCACTCCCTCTGCGGACAGATACTGAGACGACATTTGCCTGGAACCGAATTCGCGCCACGAGCGTCGAATCGCTGCAAATTCCAAGAAGGAGAGAGAAAGTGTCCGCATATCGGCCCGCTCGTAGCCGCCTCGTGGCGGTGGGAGCGGCCCTCGCCGTTCTCGTCACGCTGTTCCCCGCCGTGGGGTCCGCAGCCACCGTCGAGGCATGTCCCACATCCCTGCCGTCGTCCGGCTTCAAGGATCTTGGTGGCCTGTCCGCCGAGACTGTCAAGGCCATCGACTGCATCACCCACTACGGAGTCGCCCAGGGGGTCACCGCAGCCAACTTCAACCCGGGCGGCAACGTCGCGCGGTGGCAGATGGCGCTGTTCCTCGTCCGCATGGCAGACGATCTCGGAATCACGGTGCCCACCGTTACCACCGGACAGTTCGACGACATCTCGTCCTACCCGATCGACACCCAACGGGCGATCAACCAACTGGCCCAGCTAGGCATCACAAGCGGTGTTTCGGCTCGGAAATTCGACCCGAACGGCACGGTAAGCCGCTGGCAGATGGCCCTGTTCCTCACGCGGCTGCACACCAAGGCGGGGTTCGTTCTGCCCGATGGACGCAGCCAGGGATTCACGGACATCGTCACCTACCCGGCGGCCACGCAGGTCGCAATCAACCAGCTCGCCCAACTCGGCGTGGCCAAGGGGACGACCACCACCACCTTCTCACCGGCGACCGATGTCGTGCGGTGGCAGATGGCCTTGTTCCTCGCCCGGGAGCTCCAGGCAGGTGGCGCCTCGCCCTACACGATCACCGTTGTCGCCGACCCGGCTACCTCGCCCACCAGCGAGAAGGTCAACGTGACAATCACCGTCCGCACCCCGACAGGCAAGGCCGTCGTCGGACGTCTGGTTGACGTGTTCGTAGGCAGTCTCGACTCCCAAGGCCGCTGTGTCCTCGACACGGACACTTCGATCGGGACGGGCAACGCCGGAACAAGCACCGACTGCAAGGTCGACAACAATGACCCGAAGACCGACGCCAATGGTCAGGTCAAGCTGGTCCTCAGCCACACCAACGTCATGGAAACGACGCGAGTGTTCGCCTGGATCGGCACCACCGACCAGACGTTCAACTCGAACACGGTTTCGCTGGTTGGCTTTGCCGACGTTGTGTGGAGCGCGGCGCCTGCAGCGATCGTCGTACCCGAGCAGATCGTCAAGTTCGGCACCAAGGCCACCGTGGTCGGATGGCTGGCAGACTCGGCGGGCAACGTGGTCACAGCTCCCGGGATGAAGGTCGTCGTGACTGTTTCCCGTGGCGGTAGCCAGATCATCGCCCATTCGCTTGTCACCGGTACGGACGGGAAGTTCTCGTTCTCCTATACCGGCCCGTCAGACCCGAATACCAACGCTCCCAACCCTGCGGTTGTGGACACGGTCAAGGCGTTCTGGGACAAGAACGGCGATGGCAAGGACAATGGCGCAGCCGAGTTCGACGTCACTTCGACCATCAGCTGGGACGACGACGACCCCCGGGCAGACAAGGCAGTCTTGAGCAAGGACTCAATCTCCAGCCTGGTGGGCCAGACGGTGACAGTCACCGCGAAGGTCACCGACAAGTTCGGGGCGGCGATCAAGGACGCGGTAGTCGCGTTCACCGTCACCGGCGAGAACAACGGCGGTGACACGAAGACCACCAACTCCTCGGGCGTCGCCACCTTCTCCTACACGGCAGCCAACACCGGTGTCGACACGATCGACGCCACCGTGGATGTCGACGGGGGAGGGGTGGACATCACCGCTGGCCAGATCGTCGACCTGACTCACTGGACGGTGGAGACAGCCCCAACGGTGAACGGCAACACGACATTCGATGTCGTCGCCGTGAACACCTCGGCTAACACGGTCGACGTGGTGGGCGGCGGTGGCTTCTACCGGCTGTCGTATGACTCGAGCAACGACACGTTCACCGTGAACGGCGTCAGCAAGTCGATGTCTGAGTTCGAGACGGCCCTCGCCAGTCTCACGCTGCCCGCCAGCGGGAAGCTGAGGACCAATCCCTACGACTCCGTGACCTCCGGAGCGTCGACGTTCATCCTGACCACCTAACAACTGCACCCCGCCCTCGGCCCCCCGGCCGAGGGCGGGGTCTTCAACAAGGAATCCGAAGACAATGCGTTCGCGCTTGATACCGGTGCTCGTCGCTTTGACGATCCTCGCCTCGGCTTGCGCCACGGCGGACGGCAGTTCCACGACGACCACACCTACAACAACCACAACAACAGCACCGACCACGCCGCCGACCACCGAGCAGCCGACCCCCGTGCCGTCCTTCGACTGGGACGATCGGGACGCCACGACAACCTTCGATGGTTGGACCGTGGGCTATTGCGAAGGCGACGCACCGTTTCTCTGCGTCGAGAAGGACGGGGAGGTCGTCGGCGTAATCGAGATCTTCTTGAGGGATCCCCTGACGTACACCGCCTATGACCCGACCACCACCGACGAGACCAACCTGCGAGCCTTGGCCGCCGATTTCGTCGAGGCCTTCGAGATGGACCGTCCTTCCGGTTGCGGAGCGGGCTACCTGGTCGAAGCGGTCGAACCTCAACCGTTTGAATACACAAATACGCGTGGTCTCGTCCACGGGTTCCGTGGCAGTTTCGCCGACGGAACACCTTCAGAGCTTCACCTTCAGTACGCGGCCCTGTCGTACGGACGTCTGATCTCTCTGGTTGCCTCCGCATACAACGAGGCGGGTTGCCCCGGAAAGGACGACACGACCTCCTTCGACGTGGACACCCTCGAGGCGTTCCGTCCAGTGCTCGAGCACCTGCTCGCGGACTCGCCGATTCCCGGTGGCGATGCCGACACCGGCTTCGTGCTGCCCGACGGGTATGTCTTCGCCTGGATCCTGGCTGTCGACGGTGGACTGGTTGTCGACCCAGCTTTCGTTCTTTCGGGTGAGGAGGCTCGCCTTCAGGCCACCGCTGACGGTGTTATTCCCGAAGGCGAGGATCTTCCCAATGACATCTACCTCTACAACCCGACCAGCGAGGCGATCATGGTGCGTGTTGCCAACGACGTGAAGTGGCTGGTCATCGCCCCCGGCGCTGACGGCGGCCTCGCCTCTCGCGAGACCGACATGGAGACGATCTCGTCCATCCTCGCCGGTGGCGACACCGGCGACATCTATGGGCTCACCCCCGAGTTCATGCCGTTCGATCTGCTCGTCATCGACGGTGTGGTCGTCGAGATCTCAGAGCGCTACCTGCCCTGACGCCTCACAGCACCCGCTCGGCAAGCGCCTCCAGCGACCGGCTGGAGGCGCTGCCGTCTCCGTAGGGGCTTTCGAGGTTCTCCAGATCCCAGGTGAGCACTTCTTTGGCGGCCGCCGCGATGCCCGGACCGGGGGAAACGCGGGTAGCGAACGTCCCGATCACTTCCGGGCGCTCAGTCGAGTTCCGGACCACCACCAGCGGGGTCTTGAGGATCGATGCCTCCTCTTGGACTCCACCCGAGTCCGAAATCAGGAGGGCGGCAGCGGCTTCCAGCCCGAGGAACTCCCGATATCCGATCGGCTCGACGACCCGCAGTTTGTCCAGCAGGTCGCCCAGGCCGTGTTCTTCGGCCCGATTCACCGACCGGGGATGGAGAGGCAACACGACGGGCATGTCGAGCGATGCGAGCTGTTCGAGGATCGCCCGGTAGTTGTCTGGGTTGTCGACGTTCTCGGGCCGGTGGAAAGTCGACAGGACGAACGCCCCCGGTTCGACACCATGGGCGGCCGCCATGGCCGCTCGGTCGGCAACGGAGGGAAGCAGTTCGAAGACCGCCTCGACGATCGTGTTGCCAGTCCTGACCACCCGATCCCCGCCGATGCCTTCGTTCGCCAGGTTCTCCACGTTGACATCGGTGGGTGCACAGCACAGGTCGGCGAGATGGTCGGTGAGGACCCGGTTGTGTTCCTCGGGCATCGCCCTGTCAAAGCTGCGGAGTCCGGCCTCGATGTGACAGATAGCCACCTCTCGGGCGTTGGCTGCGAGTGCTCCTGCTAGCACCGAGTTCGTGTCGCCCTGGACGATCACTGCTATCGGGCTTTGCTCACCAAACAGTTCGTCGAGTTTCTGGGTGGCGTTACCTATCTGAGCACCCCTGGTCTGTCCGCCCACACCAAGGAAGACGTCTGGCTCCGGAAGACCCATCTCGGGGAAGAACGACCCGCTCAGCTTGGGGTCGTAGTGCTGACCGGTGTGGACGAGCAGGGAGGCGTCGCCGAGCAGCCGGATGATGTGAGCCAGCTTGATGATCTCCGGCCGGGTCCCCAGCACGACGGCGATCGACTTCGGTGCGAACCCGTAGGTGTTGGTCATCGGTCTCTCCCCGGGCGTTCCTGGCCCTAGCCTGCGGGGCGTCATGCTACGAGGCCTGCTGCGTGGCGCCGAGGCACTGCTCATTTCCCTCGTCGTCTACAACCTGGTGACTTCGCTGGCGGGGTGGCGCAATCAGCGTCCCGCTCCGTCGGGCGACCGCACGCGCCGGTTCCGGATTGTCGTTCCCGCCCATGACGAAGAGGCGGTCTTGGGCGCGCTGCTGGGAGACCTGGCTGGCCAGCAGTACGGGAATTTCGAGACGTGGGTCTTGGCTGATCGCTGTACGGATCGCACCGTAGACATCGCCCGGGAACACGGTGTCGAAGTAGCCGAGCGCTCCGACGGACCAGACGGCAAAGGTGCTGCTCTCTCGTGGTTTCTCTCCGGACACCCACTCGAATCCGCTGACGCGTTGGTCGTGCTTGACGCGGATAACCGGGTTCCCGTGGACATGCTGGCCCGCTTCGCAGATGAACTCGACGCCAGCCATCAGGTGCTTCAGGCGTACCTGGACGTATCCAACCCCGATGCGTCGCCGGTGGCGACCGCCTCGGCGCTCAGCTACTGGGCTTCGAATCGGATGGTGCAGTTGGCACGGACGAACCTGGGCTGGACCGCTGACCTGGGCGGAACGGGGATGTGCCTCACCGCCGAAGCGATCGAAGCTGCCGGAGGGTTCGGTTCGAGCCTCGTCGAGGACCAGGAGATGGGTGTCCGACTCTTCGCCGCCGGGATCAACGTGCGTTGGCTCCACGATGTCCGTATCCGGGACGAAAAGCCCGTCGACCCAGCAGTGGCGGTCCGCCAGCGTTCTCGTTGGGCGGCTGGTCGCTCAGACGTTGCGAGACGATGGTTCCGACGCCTCGCAACAATGCGCACGCCTGCGTCGTTAGACCTGGCGTTGCGGCTGAGACAGCCGAGCCGCATGGGTGTGGCCCTCGTCTCGGCGGTCCTGGCACTGGCCGGAGCGGTGGGACTCCCGTTCTCGGCGCCTCTTTGGGCCACGGTGGCGGCCGTCCAGGTCCTTGCCCCTCTTCCGTTCCTGGCTCGAGACGGTGTCGCCGGCCGCTATCTGGTCCGCTATCCGGTGTTGGTTCTACTGCCGATTCTCAAAGTTCCCGCCCGGCTGATCCGCCAGCGCGGCTGGTATCACACCCCTCACGGCCCTGACACCACCTGAGCCCTGACCCTTGAGGGTCGGCGAAATAGGCCGCCCAGAAGACCGAAGCCGTACGCCAGGTGCATGGTTGCGGCGGCGGCGACGTCCAAGAGCCGTCCCTTGTTGGCCACAGCCAGAAACCCCAGCCAGACCAGGACGAGGATGTCCAGGGGCCACCACGTCCAGACGAGCCCTATGACGGTTCCGGCGATGATGCCCAGCACCAAGGCGAGGGGGGCGAACGGCCTCCACGAGGGCCACACACCGTTGATCAGCAGCATGTCGGCCTTGCCCCGGCCATAGCGGGAGAACTGCCGCCACAACCCGGGCCAGGTCTCCCGGGGCCGGTAGACCGTCCGGATCGAAGGATCGAGCACGACCGTTCCACCGTTTTGTCGCATCCTCCAGTAGAAGTCCGCATCTTCTGCCACACCGCTGGGCATCGTCCGCATGCCGCCAAGCGTGAGAAAGTCGGCTCGGCGGAAGGCGCCCAGGTAGACGGTGTCGACGGACCTGCGTTCGGTGGCGTGGTGGAATGCGCCCGGTCCGATCCCGAAGGGAGAGCGCATCACCCGCGCCACGGCCTGCCCGAACCGGCTCGGCGCTTCGGGCACCATCGGCCCGCCCACTGCGGTTGTTCCGGTCTCGGCGAGGATCTCGATCGATCGCCTGATGTAGTCGGAGGCGTAGGTGGTGTGGGCGTCGGCTCGAACGAGGACTTCGGCGTCGACTGCTTGGGCGGCCAGCCACAAGCCCTTGGACTGGATCCGGGCCGGGTTGTCGACGACTCTCAGGTCGAGGCGGTCCTGCCAAGCCCCAGCCAGCTCTCGCGTACGGTCGGTGGAGCCTCCATCAGCGATAATCACCTGCCACGGCCCGGAATAGTCCTGGGCGGCGAGAGACCCCAGGCAAGCGTCGATGAAGGCTTCCTCGTTGTAGGAAGGCAGCAGAACGGCGACAGAGGGCAGGTCCACGGCCGTGAGAGTAGGAGCCAGGCATTGCCCAATCTCTCGTTACATGGCTGGACTCAGTAACAACGACCCTTTTCGCCCGTCCTTCCTTATTGAATCGTGGACGATCGCAACCCAACCTCCGATCGCCTCCGCCGACTCGCTTCACGTTACGAGGCTGGTGTCGGCCGTGGCCGTGCTGAGCAGATAGCTTCTCGGGCGATAACCCGCGCCCATCGCCGGACTTCTCCGGGTCGACGTTTCGCCGTCGCCGTCTCCAGTGGCGCTTTCATGCTCGTGTCTCTGACCGGAGTCGGAATGGCTGCCGATCGCGCAATTCCCGGCGAATTTCTTTACCCGCTGGATCGGGCTCTCGAACGGGTCGGGTTCACCTCAAACCTGGTTGAGGAACGGCTTCAGGAAGCACTGGTGCTGCTCGAACGGGGCGAGTTGACGCTGGCGATAGCCACGGCCAACGAAGCGCTTGTGGAACTCGACCGGTCGGGCGTGACAGTGAGCTTCCCGGACATCGTCCAAGTAACCGACGAGACCGTCGCCGAAATCGTCACGACCACGACGAACGAGCAGGTGATCGAGGTTGCACCGGCCGTGGAGGACGAGACCCCGGCGACACAGACGCGGGCTGACGTCGTCGTGGAGGCCGCCGTCGCGCCTGCCACCCCTGGCGAGACGCTGCGCCTGGCGGCTGAGCAACTGCTGGCGTCGGTCCGCTCGGCAAAGTCGGACTCGGGTTCCACCGACGATGTTGTCAGCGCGGCGCTCTTCCTAGCGGAGACCACCGCCAGCGTCTCGGCCGAGGAGCCGGTGACCGTCGAGGCCACAGAAGGCTCAACCTCGACAACAACCTCGACGAGCTCGACGACTTCCACGACTTCATCGACGACAACGACGACCGTCCCGGAGAGCACAAAGGCCCCTGGTAAGGGAACCACTACCACTACTCTGACGTCAGAGCCTGATGATGGATCCGACGACTCCACGGGTGACGGACGAGACGACCCTCCCGGGCCGATCTTCCTCCCGTCGCCGTAGCGAATCCCCCCTTCCCCCGGCGGATCGTCGGCGCGCGTCCCTACCGCACGACGTCGACCCGTGGCGTCTGTGGCCGCCTGCGCCTGATGCGGTTGAGGCAGCCCAGCAGGGAGATCACCAGGTCATGACCGTGATCGCCACCGCTGCGGTTCCCAAACTGATCTCGTTCTATCGAGGTCAGGGCATTCGCAGCCACGATGCGGAGGATATGGCATCAGACGCCATCGAATCGGTGGTGCGCAACCTGCCCCGCCTGCGGGACGCCGCCCGTTTCGAATCTTGGTTCTGGCGGATCGCTCGCTCGAAGTTTTATGACTACCTCAGAGGCAAGCACAAGGGTTCACCCCCGGTGACCGATCGAGAGGCGACGTTCGACGATCCCTCAGATCATCTGTTGATCGCCGACGAACACGCTGATGTGCGGATTGCGTTCACGTCGCTCAAACCCAGGGATCGTGAGCTGCTGTGGATGCGCGACGTTGTCGGGCTCGCCTACTCCGACATTGCCGGTCGCATGCAGCTGAGCGAAGGTGCGTTGCGGATCGGCGTGATGCGTGCCCGTCAGCGCCTGGAAGAGGTACTCGGCGAGTCCGAGTGAACTTCGCTCAACCCAAGATGCGAGCGAGGAACGACGCCATCTGTGCTCGAGTCACCTGGTTCGTCGGACAGTAACGAAGCGGCTCGATCGCACATCCTTTCGTCACGCCCATCCCATACAGCTCTTCGACTTCGCGGATGTACCAGGCGTTGGCGGGAACGTCTGAGAACACGCCAGCAGGATCGAACACCTCTCCGCTCCCGAAACCACGTATCAGAAATGCCGACATTTCTGCGCGGCTGACAATCCGGTCTGGGGCGAAGACTTCCGGTCCGGTACCGGTGGTGATCCCCAACTGGGCTAGGCGTTCGACGTAACCGGCGTACCACGTGCTCTCCGCGACGTCCGAGAAGAGCCCCTGGTATGGGCCGATGTTGCCTTCCTCGCCCAGGGCCCGGATCATGAACGCCGCCATCTCGGCCCTTGACACGCCCTTGGCAGGACAGAAACGGTCGTTCGCCGGTGGGTTGCAGCCAACCGTAATGCCGAGCGCCGCGATGAATTCGATGTCTGGTTCGGCAGCGAGACCGTCGTCGTCGACGAACCGTCCCCTGTCCACACCCGCCACCCTGACCGTGAAAGTGTTGATAGATGAGGCTGTCAGAGTGACCGTGAAGTTCTCGATGACGACTGAATCGTCGATGCCTAGGACATGGGCAGTGGACGAGATCCCCGCAACCGCTGGAGCCTGTTTGATCCTCACCAAAGTGGCGAAACAGGGCCACGTCTCAGGCCAGGCGCTGGGCAGGGTGCAGGCGATGTCGCGCCGCGTGTCGATCTCGTGTATTTCGATTCCCGACAGGGGGAGAGGTGTGTCGTATGAGGTGCGGCGACGGGTGTCGAGCACGTAGAAGCGTCCCGGATCCGACGACGGCACGACAACCATCTTCAGACCGGGTGTGCCGATTGCGGCCAGCTGGTAATCGGCAATTCCGGAAGGATGAACGGCGACAGCCGACGGTGCGATCCATCCGGCCGCGTACCGGTTGTAGGCATGAGTCCCGACCGGTTTTCCGACGTGATAGGCACCGGAGAGAAAGTCCATCGGGTTGTCATAGCGGTTGATGCCACCCGTGTTGGGATCCAGCGTGAGGCCGGTGTACGAGTGAGGCATGTTGAGTGCGTGGCCGATTTCGTGGGCGACGGTGATCCACTGGGCTGAGTCGAACGGACTCACCGTCGAGACCG
Organism: Acidimicrobiia bacterium; assembly: GCA_041744795.1. GTDB lineage: Bacteria > Actinomycetota > Acidimicrobiia > Spongiisociales > ZC4RG35 > DATHWB01. The sequence goes on along the minus strand of JBGTKD010000178.1, from coordinate 5,850 downwards.
TGGCGGCCGCCACCACCACCTCCCGGAAGTTGCCAGGGTATGCGGTGGTGCAGCCAGTGAACGGCGCCTCCGGACAAACACCCCCGGCGCTCCCGTAGCCGGCATCGAAGGGAGCATCCACGACGATGAGGGCGCCGTTGGCTCCGCCGGCCGCAGCACTTCGGACCTTGGTTTGACAGTCGGTAGCGAAGGGTTCTTCGGCCTCGCCGAAAGACACAGGCTGGGTGCTGGCCACCGTCCCTCCCGCGACGAAAACCGGCCGGTAGGCGCCCTCGGACAGCCACTGATAGAACGGAGTGATCTCGGCGTTGAGGCTGGTTGTTACCGCGGCTGTCGACAGCGTCGGGGTGTGGCCGGGGACCGTGCACACCCAGACCTGCCAGGTGTCGGTCCCTTGGGAGTAGACCTGCATGGCCGTATCGGCGAACGGGACGAGGCCGTGAGGGTCGGCGTCGAGCGGGGCCGCGGCGGTCGAACCGGCCGGGACCATCACCAAAAGCATCACGGCTGCGAGGCCGAGTCGGAGTGCGCGCACGGCGTAAGGCTACCTGGCACACGATGTTGAGCTTTCGAGACCAAACTGGCGCGGTGATGCCAACGACAGTTCGCCAGAAGCTCTACCTGGCCATGGTCGCCGTGATCGGCCTCCACACGGTGTTCGCCTCGGCGTGGATCTCCTGGAAGCCGTTTCTGGTGGTGCTGGTCGTCCTGGGCGGTTGGGACCTGGTGGACATGGTTCGGGAGAGACGCTGGCTCTATGAGCCGAGAGTCTCTCTAGCCGTCGTCGTGTTCTTGGGAGTGGTTGCGATCGGCTTCCCTGCACCCGAGTTCCGGGATCGGTTTTTCCGCCTAGGCCTGGCCCTGGTCGTGGGGGCGCTTGTCATGCTCGTGACTGAGAGGGCGCTGGTGGCCCCGGGGATGGCCGATCGGTTCTTCCGGGTGGTCTGGTGGACGGGAGTGGCGATGGCGGTCACGGCCGTCCTGTCGTCGCTGCTGGCTGTCGGGGCCTTCGGTGGGCAAGCGATCGACGCGGTGAACGACATTCCTGGTCTCTTCCGGGTGCTCAAGCCTGCATACCTGGAAACGGGATTTCTGGCGGTGACCAACTGGCATCAGGACCCGGGGTTCGGAGCGGCCTGGGCGGTGTTGTGGTCGATGCTGGTGCTCATAGCTTCGGTGCGCGGATCTGGATCCCGCTGGTGGATCGACGGACTGGTTCTCGGCGGACTGGCCCTGTGGGTCGTCATGGCCTTCTCTCGAACCGGCTGGCTGGCCCTGCCCCTGGCGACCGTGATAGTCATCTGGGGTCTTGTTCGCGAAGACGTCGAATGGCGGGAGCCGGCCAAGCGGATGGCTGTCGCGCTGGTCACCTGCTTCGTGCTTGTAGGTGGCGTGTTCGTAGCTGACCGGCCCGGCGTTGGTGGCGACCTCGACCTGCAGTTCGCCTTCCGGTTCTCTCAGGGTTGGGATCTGCTCGCCGACCTCACGGGTCTGTTCAGTTCGAGTGAGGATTTCGCTGACCGCTTCCAGCCTTCCGAGGAGCGGGCTGACGTGTGGCCAGAATATGTCGACATGTTCCTGGCCAACCCGATCTTCGGCGTTGGTTTGAGTGTCGGCTGGCAGACGAACTCGATCGGCCAAGAACCACACAACCTGGTACTCGAGCTTCTCGCCGAAACCGGGATCGTCGGGTTGGTTGCCTGGCTCGGCTTATTGGTCGTGGTCATTCGAAAGGGGAGCGGGCCGGTGATGGGTTCGGTGTTGGCTGTCACGTTCCTACCCGCAATCACCCAGACGGTCATCTTCGAGCCAACGTGGTGGTTCGCCGCAGGCCTCTACCTCTCCGGACGCCCGGACTCCTAGACCGGACTGTGTCCTGGCAGGACGTTTTCGTGCATCGGTAACGGGCTGGACTGGGGAGCGTCTGTCCTTGAAACGGACCGCCAGAGGGGGAGGTTCACCGTTTTGAACGCCGTCGCCAGTAATCTGCGCCCTACCCCGTGGAACACATGAAACGTTCGCGCGCTATCGCGCTCACCATTTTTTCGCTGCTCGTCGGCCTCGTTCCGGTTGGCGTCCAGGCCCAGGAGACCGAACCGACCTTCGTCATCGACGGCTCCGGATGGGGCCATGGCGTGGGTATGTCCCAGTACGGAGCCCGGGCGCTGGCCGAGAGTGGCCAAACCGTCGACCAGATCATCAACCAGTACTACCAGGGTGTTTCTCTCCAGCAGGTGACCGACGTGCTCGGCCCCGCCCATTGGATGAACGCCGATCTCGACCCGCTGTGGGTGGGTCTTGCCCAGAACCAGAGTTCTCTGCGCTTCAGCGTCTCAGGCGGTGTGGCCGAGCTATGCAAGGCCAACGATGGCGAGGGTGTCTGCCCCACCCAGTTTGCCTCTCCGGGCGAACAGTGGGAGTTCAGGGCGCTCGGTGGCGGACAGTGCCAGTTCTTCCAGAACAACCTTCCGCTGGGCAACCCCGGAACTTGTCGGGGGTCCATCGAGTGGAACCAGCCTGGGACGGTCCTAAAGCTTGAGTCCGTCGGAAACCGGGAGTACGCCTGGGGCAGATTGCGTATGCGACCGATCGGCAGCAACTTCCACGTGACCCTGGAGGTCGGCGTAGAACAGTACGTCCGGGGAATCGCCGAGATTCCTCCCAACTGGCATCCGGTCGCCCTTCAAGCCCAGGCGATTGCCGCCCGCACTTACGGCATCCGCCAGGCCCTGCGGTGGGGAGACGCGGGAGAGAACGGCGACTCGCTGTCCAACGACCGCAAGATCGCCTGCTGGTGCCAGCTGTATTCGACTGTCGTTGACCAGAACTATGTGGGCTATTGGGCCGAAGACGGCCCAGGCGATCTCCCGTGGGTCCAGGCCATCGAAGCCACCGCCGGGCGCATCATCACCCATCCCGAGGCACCCCAGCAGACGGTGATCATCGCGTACTACTCGTCGTCACACGGAGGCCACTCCGACACGAACATTGCGGGCTTGGGAGCCAGCCCTCCTGCCGCGCCGTATCTCCCCTCCAAGCCCGACCCTTACTCGGTCTCACCCTTGGCGAACAACCCTTACGCCAAGTGGCAGTTGACGTTCACCGCCTCTCAGATCGCCGCCAAATACAGCCTCGACACTGTCACGGACGTGAAGATCACGGCCCAGCACGATCCTTCAGGTTCGGTCGCCCAGGTCACTATCACCGGAACGCTCGGAGGCTCTGAGACAACCCTCACGAGGACCGGACGTTCCTTCCGTTCGACCATGGGCATGAGATCGATCTTCTTCACTATCAACGGTGCGGGAGCGATCGCCGAGTCCTGTCGCGGTACGGTCCCGCCCGCCGGATTCACCGACGTGTCCAGTGCGAGCATCCACGCTCTCGACATCAACTGCGTCGCCCATGAGGGAGTGACCACCGGCGTCAGCCAAGGCCTCTATGACCCGAAGGGGACGGTCACCCGCTGGCAGATGGCCCTCTTCCTGACAAGAACCGCCCCTCTGTTGGGTATCCCGGTGCCGACTTCCGCCCCTCCATTCACAGACCTCGGCGGTTTCTCGCCCGAAGCTGTCGCTGCGATCGGCAGCCTCGCCGCCATGGGGGTGACAAGTGGGACGTCCGCCACTGAGTACTCACCAGCCGACCCGGTGACCCGCTGGCAGATGGCTTTGTTCCTGACGAGACTCCACGCCCTCGGCGGATATGAAATACCTTCAGGCACGGCTCAGGGCTTCACGGACATCAACGCCTTCCCGGCTGGCACTGTGACAGCAATCAACCAGCTCGCTCAACTGGGGATCACCTCGGGTACGACCACAACCACCTATAGCCCGTACAACTCCGTCACCCGGGAGCAGATGGCGTCGTTCCTTGCCCGTCTCATCCGACTCGACGGTGTATCGGGCTGATCGCCTCCTACGCTGACCGCTACAGATCGGCCTGAACTTGGCCGATAGGTCGACGTGGTGGAGACACGCGAGCGCATGGTCAGCGAATTCCCTATCCAAGATCGCGGCTTTCGTGCGCCCGGCACCGGTCACATGGTGGCGGGGAGCCTGATAGGCGCGGTCTTTGCCTACCTCTTCCAACTAGTAGGTGGACGAGCGCTCGGCACCGAAGCTTTCGCCCCGATCTCGGTTCTCTGGACCGTCTTCTTCATCCTGGCGACTGTTGTCCTCGTCCCTCTCGAGCAGTACATCACTCGAGAGGCGAGCCTCGGACGGCGAGTCCTGCGAGCCAACCTTGGCCCCATCGTTTCTGTGACAGCCGGGGCGGCGGTTGCCGGCGGCGCCTTTGTTCTCATCACGAATGAGGCTCTTTTCGATGGAGAACTCGTCTTCGCGATCCAACTGGTTCTGCTGGTGATCGGGTATGCGATGTTGCTGGTGGGCAAGGGAGTGTTGGCTGGTCACCGCCAGTTCAAGAACATCGGATGGATTCTCATCTGGGAGAACACGGTGCGACTGGCCGCGGGGATCATCTTCCTCGGCTTCGTCGTGAATGCCGAGGTCCTCGGCTGGGCGATGGTCATCGCCCCGCTCGCCGCCCTGGGTACCCGGTTCTGGCGCTTCGATGTCGCATCGGCCCAGCCTCGACCAGCCGGTAAAGCGAGGTCCTTTCTCGGGGCTTACATCGCCGGAAGTGCCGCCTCGCAGTTGATGCTTGCCGGGGCACCGCTCGGCGTGGCTGCACTGGGAGGAGGGCCTGGCCTCATCAGCATCACCTTCGTCACGTTCACCCTCTACCGAGGACCCCTCACCCTCATTTACTCCTTGCAGGGCAGGATCCTGCCCTATCTCGTCAGAATGGCCGAAGACGGCAGCAGCGGGCTGCGCCGAATCTCGTTGGGCGTGCTGATGGCTGGCGGGGTGCTTTCCGTAGCCGGAGGAGCGGTCGGATATCTGGTCGGCCCGGAAGTAGTGACTTTGCTGTTCGGCCCGGAATTCGAACCTGACCGGCTTGTGGCGGCGATGGCGGCCGCAGGCATCGTGGCTGCGTCGACCGCCCAGATCGCCGGCCAGATCCTGGTGGCGGCTGGCGGTACCGGAAAGCTGGCGACCGCTTGGGCGTTTGGGTTGGTGGTGGCCGTCGTCGTGCTCGTCGTCCAGCCGGGGGCAATCGACCGCACCGTTGCCTTCGGTTTCCTGCTGGGGGAGGCAACCGCCGCGATCGCCGTAGCCGTTATGACGCTCGGCGTGCGGCGGTCTGGACCCGTCGACGCATCAGTGTGACCCAACGGTCGTGCACGGCCCGCTCCGAGGTCATGAGCCTCATCGCCAAGTGATCGGGTAGTGCAGGTATTGGGAACGGTGCGTGGATCGCCCCCTTTCGCATCTCGACGACCCCCGCCTCAACCAGAACGTTGAGGAACTTCGGACGCAGTACCTGGCGACGTCGCTTGCCTGCGGTGCACAACCGGAGGAACTCCTCGGTGGGTGCGGCCCCAATGGCCTGGGTCCAGAAGCGGAGGACATACGGACTCGACGGATCGAATCCGATTTCCGGACGACCGAGGGGCCGCACCCGAATCAAAGCTCGCGGAATAGCAGAAGGCCTGACGCCGGCACCCGGCCCCGAGGCGGCGAGTGGGTGGTTCGTTTTTCTCAGGGGACCGGATACCGTCGTCATAAGAGAACATATATAAAGCAACGTAAAACAATGTCAAGCATGAAGTCTCCTGGGGGGAGAGATTGGCGAACAGCAATTTGTCCCCCCTCGACTGATTCCCTATAGAGGATCCGCTGTCAAGTGATCTCTTGGTGAGGGCTTGTTGCTCTTGTTGGGGGTGTTGGTCGATGATGGTTGTGTCGGGGAAGGTCGCCTCGTGTTTGCCGCCCGGTTGGGGTG
>JBGTKD010000177.1:0-27575 GCA_041744795.1 Acidimicrobiia bacterium | reverse complement strand
CGTGTTCGCCCGGACGTCGGAGCCGCCCTGCTTCTCGGTCATTCCCATCCCGAGCAATACCCCGGCCTTGCCTGAGACCGGGCCGAACGATGGGTCGTAGGTGCGGGTGAGGATGCGTTTCCGCCACTCCTCATATAGGGCGGGATTGGCTCGAAGGGCAGGGAGAACTGATGTCGTCATCGAGATCGGACACCCGTGGCCCTGTTCGATCTGAGACATGAGAGTGAACTTGGCGTCCCGTACGACTCGTGAACCTTCGCCCGGGGGTTTTTCAAAAGGCAGAGAGTGAAGTCCCGCGCCAACCGACAGGCGGAGTAGTTCGTGCCAGGAAGGGTGGAAGTCGACGGTGTCGCGGCGGTGACCGTACCGGTCGTGGGTGTGGAGTATCGGGTCGTTCCGGTTCGCTTCGGCCGCCAACTGGTAGATCTCCCCACCGGAGATGGTGCGCCCCCAGGCGACCGTCTCGTCCAGACCCCAGCTGCCTCCCTCGCGTATGAGAGCGTCGACTAAGAGCGGGTCAGACCCGGCGAGGTCGTAGTTCTCCAAAGGCGGAACCTGATTGAGAACCTCGTGTGTCATACCCATGAAACTAGGCTACCCCTGGGTTGTATCCCGCGTTTCCGCCGCGGTATACAACCCTGGGTATTGGGTCGGGGGCTTGGCGGGGGGCCGTCGGGTTGGGGATCAGCCGTTGATCGGGGCCCCGCCGACTTCGACGATGCGCTCGCCCAGAGGCGAGCTGAATTCGACGGTGACCGAACGGGCTTCGGCGATCTCGATGCACACCTGGTCTGCCGCGCGATCGCCGATGGTGATGTCGATGGCCACCTTGGTTTCGCTCTCGGCTAGGTCGATCCGCTCGATTCCGTAACAGGTGTCGACTCCCATCCAGAAGCCGAGTGTCATCTTGTTGCCATCCACCGCGATGATCTCACCGTGGTTGATGATGTGTCCCGGACCGACGAGACCGCCTTCGACTTCGATCGGCCGGTAGGTGATGTCGTCGACGCCGCCGTCAGACGGGACCGTCGTCACCGGGGACTCGACGGGGGTGTCGCTGCCGGGCATCGTGCTGTCCGTGTTGGCCGATGCCGCCGAACAGGCTGACACGGCTATTGCCAAAACCGCGAGCAGGGCTGCGGTGCGAGTGCGTGTGTTGTACTTCATGCCCATCGGACGCATGGACCCGCGGTCCGGTTCCCGACCTCAGCCAGGTTCGTTGCCCGGCTTCCATTTGATCCCACATCCGATTGCCGGAGTCTGGTTCTCGTCCACTGGCAGGCCGGCCAACACTGCATCGATCGCTCCTCGCAGGTCACGCCCGGTGACGGGCTCTTCGTTGCGGGGTCGGGCGTCGTCGAACTGTCCCCGGTAAACGAGCAGATGGTCGTGATCGAAGACGTAGATGTCCGGCGTGCAGACCGCTTGATAAGCGAGGGCGACCGACTGATCCTCGTCGTACAGGAGAGGGAAGTCGTACCCCACCTTGTCAGCGATGCGGGCAAGTTCGGCGGGAGAGTCCTCCGGGTAGGCGTCGGCGTCGTTTGGAGCGATCCCGACGATGGCGACATCGGTGGCGGCGTAGTCCGATCCCAGCGTCGCCAGACCCGATTGGATCCGCTTGACGTACGGGCAGTGGTTGCAGATGAAGAGAACGACAAGGGGTCGTCCGGCGAAGTTGGAGCGGCTAACTATCTCGCCTGTTCTCACATCCGTAAGGGAAAATTCGGGGGCGAGGGTGCCCAGCGTTCGCATGAGGGATTCAACAGCCATGGGCATGACCCTATCTACTGTGCGCTTTATGACCACTTCTGCTCGACTGCTGGCGGCCGCCCTTGAACCAGTCGTCGGGACGGTGTACTTCGCCCCTGAGTGTCATGCCGCTTACGAGAGGCTCGGCTTTGGACCCAGCCCCAAGGAACGCGATGGCGTGGCCCAGCCTGACATTCACGCCTACTTCACATCGCGGGCCGCTTCCATGGGGCGAGTTCACGGACAGGTGGCAGTCGCTGCGTTCAGCGTCTTCGAACCGTCGATCGTGATCGCCGGCATCGATCTCGGGTGGCGGCTGACCGATCCGGACACCATCGCCAGGATCAGAGTGGAGTGTGCATCTGCCGCCTTGGAGCGACTCCTTGGACCCGCCGACGAGCAGGTGGACGAGGTCACCGACCGTCTCGTGTCGGCCAGCGGTCGCCTCGCACTCCCCGGACGGCCGTTGGCTGCGGGTCTAATCGCCCTCGGACCACAGGGAGCCGGCTGGATGCGGCTGCACTGGGCAGCCGATGTTCTGCGCGAGTACCGAGGAGACTCCCACACCGCCGCCTGGGTGGCGGCAGGGTTGTCCGCGCCGGAGATCTGCCTGCTGGGTGATCCGTATCGGGGCCTTCTGCCCCGCAGCTATTCGCGGTCACGGGGCTGGAGTCATGAAGCCCTCGATATCGCCGAGGAGCGGTTGCGGTCTCTCGGTTGGTGGGACGACTCGGGTATCACCGCCGAGGGGTGGTCGCTGCGCGAGTCGATAGAGGAAGCAACCGACCTTCAGATGCGGACGGTGTTGGAAGATCTGGGCAGCAACATCGATGACTTGGTCAAACGGTTGGAGACGTGGGCGTCGGTGATCGTCGAGGGTGGCGGCTATCCCGCGAACAGTCCGCTGTTTCGATCGGCCTGAGTTGGACGCCGTAGACCGGCAGCGCGCCTGATGCGGGCATGTCGTCAGCCACACCACCGAACCGGTTTACCCTGTGCGGTATTGGGTTGAACAACCTATTGCGTTCCAGTGGAGGACAAGATGAAGAAGAACCTGCGACTGACGGCTGTGCTCGGTGCCGTCGCCTTGGTGCTCGCCGCATGTGGCGGTACCGAAGGCACGGACACCACGGCGGCAGCAGCGGAACTTGAGCTAGTGACAGCGGGAACGCTCACGGTCTGCACCGACACCCCCTATTTCCCGATGGAGTACATCGACGAGAGCGGCAACTACACCGGCTTCGACATCGAGCTGATGCGAGCCATCGCTGACGACCTCGGTTTGACGCTGGCAGTCAGCGAACCAGGCTGGGATGCGATAACCAGCGGCCTGGCGTTTGAGGCCAGGGAGTGCGACGTAGCCGCGGCTTCGATCACCATCACCGCCGAGCGAGCCGAGGCGATCGACTTCTCCACCCCGTACTTCATCAGCGAACAGTCGCTCCTGGTTCGGGACGATTCGGGGATCGCATCTATCGACGACACGGCTGGCAAGGAGATCGCGGTTCAAACCGGGACCACCGGGCACTACTACGCCGAGGATGAGGCGCCCGAAGGGACGATCATCGTAGAGTTCCCTGACCCAGACAGCCCGTGGCTTGCCCTGGAGTCCGGCGACGTGGACGGTGTCATGACGGACCTGGTGGCCACCCAGGGATGGTCCAGCAACCGCATCGGGTTCACAATCGTCGGTACCTTCGAGCCCGAAGAATATGGATTGGCAACCAAGGGTGCTCCGAATCTCCTTGAAGCCATCAACGCATCTCTAGCCAAACTGCGGGGCGACGGCACCTACGACCGTATTTTCGACGATTTCTTCAGCGTCGCCTGACCACATCTGAGGCTGATGTCGCAAGGGCGGCCCGCTAGGGTCGCCCTTGCCTTATGTCAATGACCCGCCGTCAACGATCCAAACTGGGGCGCGGGATCCTCTATCTTGTCGCCGTGGCGATTGTCGCCGTGGCGGTGTTTGCCGCCGATTGGGAGCGAATCGGTCGGAACTTCTTCAACCTCGAGACGGCCCGAGACATGCTCCCCCAGGTGTTGACGGTGGCGGCAAAGAACACCGTCATCTACGCCGTCCTCTCATTTGGAATCGGGTTGGTGATCGCGCTCATTCTTGCCTTGATGCGCCTGTCACCGGTGCGGCCATATCGGGCTTTCGCCATTGCCTACATCGAGTTTTTCCGAGGTCTTCCAGCCCTGGTCACACTGATTCTCTTCGGTTTCGGCATACCTATTGCATTCGACTTCCGGACCCCGGGTGGGCGGGTTGGCGCGGCGGTTCTAGGCCTATCCGTAGTGGCCGGGGCCTACTTGGCCGAGACCATTCGGGCTGGGATCGAAGCCGTCCCAAGGGGACAGCGGGAGGCTGCTCGATCCCTGGGTATGTCAGAGACCCGGACCATGTTCACCATCGTGCTGCCACAGGCATTCCGGATCATGATCCCTCCCCTCACAAACGAGATGGTGCTCCTCATCAAGGACACCTCGTTGTTCTTTGTGATCGGCTCGACTCCGGCGACCCGCGAGCTGGTCAAATTCGCCCGCGACTTCATGCAAGGCCAGCGAAATGCCACCCCGCTCACTGTGATCGCCATCGTCTACCTGCTGATCACGCTTCCCCTCACCTATCTGGTGAGGAGGCTGGAGAAACGCACCGGGAGGGGCCGATGACATCAGTCATCCAGATCGTCGACCTTCACAAGAGTTTTGGTCAACTCGAAGTTCTGAAGGGCATCGACCTCGAAGTGCGGAAGGGGGAAGTGGTTTGCGTGATAGGTCCTTCCGGGTCGGGCAAGTCGACCTTGCTCCGATGCGTTAATCGCCTTGAGGCACCCACCTCGGGGAAGATCCTGATCGAGGGTGAGGACATCACCGATCCGGATGCCGACATCGACCGCATAAGGACGAGGATCGGAAAGGTATTCCAGTCGTACAACCTGTTCCCCCATCTGGACGTTTTGGGAAACCTGACGGTGGCCCAAATCAAGGTGCTGAAGCGGTCCAAGAGCGAAGCGCGGGAGATCGCCGGGGACATGTTGGAGCGTGTCGGCGTCGCCGATAAGGCAAGTGAGTACCCGATAAGGCTTTCGGGTGGGCAGCAGCAGCGTGTCGCCATCGCTCGCGCCCTGTGCATGAATCCCGACATGATGCTTTTCGACGAACCGACCTCTTCGCTCGACCCGGAGCTGGTCGGGGAGGTCCTCGACGTGATGCGTGCTTTGGCCCGCGACGGAATGACGATGATTGTGGTCACACATGAGATGGGCTTCGCCCACGACGTAGCCGATCGCGTGATCTTTCTGGACGAAGGCGAGATCGTGGAGGAAGGGCCGCCGCAACAGGTTCTTGTCGCACCCAAGTCGGATCGCGCTATCCGTTTCCTGCGGAGGGTTCAGGAGAGATGATTCCCCTCTGCGACGGGTTTTGCCGCCACGCGGCCTGAGCGGGAATATTCGCCCGGATCGCGTGTGGCTTATCGATACCGTGGCTCCCATGGACATCGATCTCTCGTCTCTTCCCGACCTTCGGGCAAGGGCCTATCGCGGGCCAGTCGATCACTCAGCGATGGCCGAAATCGTCAATCGCTGGTGCCGAGCATTTGGTCTCGACGACGTGAGCACCGCAGAGGAGTTCGATCACAACTACGCCCATCTGGAGAACTGCGATCCGGTCGAGGACATGGTTCTCGTGGAAACCCACGACGGTCGACTCGCCGGATACACCAGGACTGATTGGTTGCAAGTTGAGGATGGTGAACGCAAATACGCGGTCTTCGCCAAGCTCGATCCTGACTGGCAGGACACGACTCTTGCCTCCGCGCTTCTCAAGGCTGCGTTCGATCGCGCAGCCCACACTGCCGCTGGCCACGATGTCGACTGTTCGAAGGTGCTTGAGGGATGGGCGGGGGACGTAGAACAGGTGATGCGCGACGCCTACCTGGCGCTCGGTTTCAGTCCCGTGACTTACGAAGCGATGATGGTCAGGCCCCATCTCGACGACATACCCGACCTGACTCTTCCCGATGGGGTGGAGATCCGCCCGGTCGAAGAGTCACACCTTCGCACCATCTGGGAGGCAGATCACGAAGCCTTTCGTGACCACTGGGGTTACGCAGAACGTACCGAAGAGGACTGGGAACGGTTCGTCGGGTTTCCGCACCGCGACGAGACACTGTGGAAGATCGCCTGGGAGGGTGACAGGGTCGTTGGTCAGGTCAAGAGCTTCATCAAGGAATCCGAATCCGAATTAGGTCAACTCAGGGGATGGACCGAGTTCATCTCGACACACCGAGAGTGGCGCAAGCGGGGAGTGGCTTCCGCTTTGATCTGTGAGAGCCTGAAGGAGCTGAAAGCGCGAGGCATGACCGAAGCCGCACTCGGTGTCCACACCGAGAATCTGACAGGGGCTTTTCGATTGTACGAGTCCCTCGGTTTCGAAGTGCGAGAGTCCTACACCACTTTCCAGCGCCCGATCGACTAGTTGTCGGGTACGACGCGCTCGGTGACGAAGCCGGCGGCGGAGATAACCAGGCTGCCGAGCAGCGCGGCCCAGAAACCGTCGACCGAGAGCCCGTCGGTGAGCCAGGCGGTCAGCCACAGCAGCAAAGCGTTGATCACGAAGGCAAACAACCCGAGCGTTATCAGCAGCATGGGGAGCGTCAGTAGCTTCACGATCGGCTTGATGAACATGTTGATGATCCCGAAGATCAGCGCCACCCAGAGGATCGTCCCGATCTGATCGGAGAGTTCGATGCCCGGGACGATCCAGGCTGCGAGCCACAAGCTGGCGGCGGTGATAAGGAACTTGATCAACAGTTGCATGAGTCCATCGTACGCCTTTAGCCCTCGCGTCCGTGGCTAGGACGCGTACCCAGGGTTCCATCCCGCGTATGCGCGGGATTTAGCGTCGAGTATGCGAACGCTCGCTCCGAACTCTCGAACTGCGGGGTAAACAGCACCTGGGCGAACTCCCTCCCCGGCGACCACTAGCGACGCGTTCGATCCTCGAATCCCTGCGATACCGAACCAGGTGACGGGTTCTAGTCCAGGGTTTGGGACGCCCAATGGCGAACGATCTCATGATGAGCGGACCAAGCCTCCCACGTCGCTTCCCCCCAGCGCCGGACGAGCCGCTCGTGCTCTTTGCCATTCTGGGCAGCGAGCACATCAGCGACGGTCATCTCATAGGAGGTAGGCGGCTCAAGCCACGGCCATTCGGGACGAGCTCCTTTGAGTACGGCTTGCGTTGCGTGGATGAGCCTTTGCGCATCCAAACCGTGTTCGAGCCAGTGGCAGAGGCCGATGAGATGGATCGCAACCGACTGCCGCTGCCGCCGCTCGTTCTCCCCGGGATGTTGGGCTGTGTAAACGTCGACCCCGTGGCGATGGATGCGCCCGTAGGCTGGGTCCTGGAAATCAAGGCTCAGCAACTCCCCAAACGCCGCCCAGCACCCGGTCGACGCTCCGATGTAGGCGTGCGTCACGCCTGTTTCATGCGGGGCGTATCGTGACCCACAGCCCGGGCATGCCTCAAGGTTCGACTGATCGTCCACATCGGGATGATGGTGTACCACCCGGACTGGGGCAACGTTCGCCGGTTCAGACCAGATCGCGAGGGGCTCGCTCAGGTGCGACGGCGGGCGAGCGTCATGCCATCCGAAATCGGCAGTACGACCGCCTCCAACTCGGGATGGTCCACCACGACCCGGTTGAAGCGGCGTATCGCCTCGGTGTCGTCACCTTCGTCAAGACCGTCGACCACCCGGCCGCTCCACAGGACGTTGTCAGCCACGAGCAGTCCACCCGGATGCAGACGAGGTACTACTTCATCGAGGTAGGCCGGGTAGTTCCCTTTGTCCGCGTCAATGAAGGCCAGGTCGAAGACAGGCTCCGCGGGCAACGCCCGGAGGGTGTCCAGGGCGGGCCCGATCTTCAGATCGATGAGGTGATCAACCCCGGCTCTTGCCCAATAGCGACGGGCGATCGTCGTCCACTCCTCGCTCGTGTCGAGGCACAGCAGCCTCCCATCTTTGGGGAGAGCCCGCGCCATCCACAAAGCAGACATCCCGGTGAATGTCCCGATCTCGAGCAGGCGTCGAGCGCCAGTCAGTTTCACGAGGAGATGAAGCAGTCGTCCTTGTTCCCCGCCGATCTGCATTCCTGCCCGGTCGGGCAGCGACTCCCATGTCTCTCGTTCGAGGTCGACGATCACGTCGTCGGCCGGCATCGAATGCTCGAGCAGGTACCGGTAGACGTCCGCGGTGACGGTGGTGGTGGAACGCATTCACTCGATCCTAGGACACCGCTTCCGGGCGCTTCCCGTCCCGGCCGGAAGACCAAATCGGGGACTCTGGGCGACAGCCCCGCCGAGCCCGTCGTTAGGGTTGTGCCTGAAGGGCAGTATGCAGGGTCACCTGATCATTGCGGACATCTCCGGATACACCCGCTACCTGACCGAGAGTGAGTTGGACCACGCTCACGGCATCATCGGGGAACTGCTCAGCGCCATCCTCGGAAAGATCCAGGCGCCACTGGCGGTTTCCCGCATCGAAGGAGACGCTGTCTTCCTGTATGGGGTTGTTCCGGCGGACATGAACGGTCAAGTGGTGTTGGAGTCGGTTGAGCAGTTGTACGTGGCGTTCTCCCAGGCGATGGAAACCATGGTTATCAACACGACCTGCCGGTGCAACGCCTGTGCCAATGTCAGCTCTCTCGGCTTGAAGATCGTCATGCACTGCGGTCAGTTCGAGAAGACGAACGTTGGCGGGATCGAAACCCTCACGGGGACCGACGTGATCTTGGCTCACCGATTGCTGAAGAACCATGTCAGGGAAACAACTGGGATCGCCGACTACCTCTATCTGACACAGGCGTGTGTCGATGATCTCGGCATTCACCGCATCGTTGCCGGTTGGACGGAGCACTCCGAGGAGTACGAGCACATCGGCGAAGTGAAGGGGTACGTCGCTTCGCTGCCCGACGTCTGGGAGTTCGCCCGCCAGCAGAACGAGGACCGAGTTGTCCAACGCGATGCGTGGCACACTTCAGACACGTTCACGCAGGCACCACCGGCGATCGTATGGGATCACATGACAGATCCGTTGAAGCGCAACCAGTGGATGAATGGCAATACCCACACCTTGCAGCATGACCGGGGAGGCCGGATCGGGCCGGGCACCGAGTACCACTGTGTCCACGGGGTGGACAACGATCTCCTTGTGTTCACGATTCTTGACCGGCGAGTCGGCGAGTACATCACTTTTACAATGCCGGTGGGCGACGGGGTGGCGTTGCGGTACACCGAGTACGTGGTTCCCAGTGGACAGGGCAGTCGCATCGTTGTTCACCTCGCGGCGCCGCATGTCGTGGCGACCGGCGACACCGCTCCGCCCGTAGTCCTCGACGGCGTATCTCAAGCGCTCCTGCCGGCCTTCGACATCGCCCTCGAGGAACTAGCGCGGATGTGCGAAGCCGCCCAGGAGGCGTTGTTGGCGACCAGCCGAGCCTGGTCCTAAGCCGGTCCGTCAACCTGTTCCGCTGAGTGACCGCTTCCATTCTCGACGCCAGATCCCGCGTATGCGCGGGATCTAACCCTGGGTACGCGTCAGGGGGCGGCGAGGCTTTCGGCGATGGCGAGGGTGTCTTCGAGGGATAGCGACGACTCGATCCGGTGGGTGATGCCGTCCTCCTCCCACATCAGGACGTTCCCTGCGAGACGGGTCGTCTCGGCTCGCTCAACGCCGTCGGGACCTAGGTAGGTGACGACATGCGGACCGTCCTCGATCCAAATGCCGAACCGACCGCGCACGGTCAGGCCTCCTATATCGCTCTCCTGCGCAACCTGTTTCGTGAGAAGCGCCTCATCGAGGGTGGCGGGGAATTGCAGATGAAGGAGCCCGATCTCGGTGTCGACGATCGCCGGTAGCTCGGTTGATACCGCCCAGACCGTGGCTACGCGGTCGGCGTCGACATAGACGCGGTCGGGTAGGCCCGGTGGGTCGGTCCCTGGGACGAGGATCGGGATGTCGACCGAGTCGAGCGCCACCGCCCGACCGAAGTCGAGCTCGTCGAAGTCACCGGCCGGAGGGAGATTGTCGGTCCATTCGACTTCGATCCCGACCACGCCGAGCAGGTCGGCGATGACACCCCGGCTGGCGGGGATCGCCATCACAACTAGGACCGCCGCCAGCGCCACCGCTGCGACCGCCCAGCGTCTGACAGGCCGGGGATGGCTGGCCGGCTCGGTTACCCGCCGGAGAACATCCGCGCTGACGTCGGCGGATGGCCACTCCATGTGCTGGCCGAGGTCGGTGAGTTGTTCCGTTAGCTGATCACTCATGTGCAACCTCCAGTTCGGCCACCATGGCCCGCAGCTTTTCCAGTCCTCGAGCGGTGCGCGACTTCACGGTTCCAGCCGACACTCCGAGCACCGCCGCCGTCTCAGCCTCTGACAGTTCCAGCAGATATCGGCATCCGACCACCAGCCGGTAGTGCTCGGGTAAGCCGTTCACCGCTGCGAGGAGTTTCTGGCGGGACTCCTCGGCGATGACCCCGGTCTCGGAGGATGGGGCCGCATCCTCCGAGACCGGATCTGAGGCTGCACGCAGTGCCAGTTGCGCCTGGCGCCCCTGTAGGCGTCGGCGGTTGCGGGACTCGTTGCGCACGATCGTCAGCAACCAGGGCCGGAACGGTCGCCCGGCTGTGAAGCGGTGAAGGTTGCGGTGGGCTTTCACGAATGCCTCCTGGGCCACGTCCTCTGCCTCGGTCGGGTCGCCGATCACAAGAGCGGCAACGCGCAGCGCCATCGCCTGGTGGCGACGCACCAACTCTCCGAAGGAGTCAAGATCTCCTTGCCGCGCCCGCTCAACGAGCTGTTCTTCATCCAGTGGACGGCCCTCCACTTGTACCTGTGACACCTTTCCTACACCGCTCGACTCGATCTCGTTCCCTGGAACCTTCTCGCCGCTGGCGGTGTACCGGTTCCAAAGAGACGAGAGGAGAAGACCGTGAAGCGTTTTCTGGCGTTGGCGACAGTGTTGTTGTTTGTATTTCCGGCCGGTGTGGCGGCGGCAGGCGGCTGGGCCGTGGCGAGCCTCGATACGACTCCGGTCGCGTTCGAGGTGGGTCAGACCCATCAGGTCCGGTACCGGATCTTGCAGCACGGCGTTCATCCCGTTGACGTGGATGGGACCGAGATCCGTTTCTTCAAAGACGGTGGCGAGATGGTGGCCTTCCGCGGTAAGTCCACCGGCGAGGTGGGTCACTATGTAGCGGACGTCGCATTGGCCGATCCAGGCACTTATCGCTGGGACGTGACGATGGGCTACTTCCCAGTCCAGGAGTTGGGCACGATCGAAGTGAGCGGGCCTGTCGCGGCTGGGGCGACGGGCGGCTCGGCCCTTAACTGGATGCACATCGTGTTCCCAATCGCGGCAGTGATCTCCGCCGGAGCGGTGGGGCTGCAGGCTCTCGCCTTGCACCGTCGTCCGGTGCTCAATGCCGGCTGACCGGTTGCGCCTGTGGCTCGCAATGGTGGCCACGGTGGTGTTCTCCCTGGGGACGGCCGTGGTGTACGCCGCCAGCCCTGGAGCAGGTCCGGCGGAGGCAGCGTCGGGGGAGTTGGACGGGCGGACGGTCTTCGGTGCCAGGGGGTGCCTTGCTTGTCATCAAGGTCCAGGACGGGAGGGCGGCCATTTCGGGCCCGATCTCACGGCTGTGGCGGCGGTCGCCGGAAGCAGGGTGCCCGGCCTCGACGCCGCCGACTACCTGCGCCAGTCGATTCGCGAACCGCGGTCATTCGTCGTCCCCGGCTTCTCGCCGATAATGCCTGATTTCGGCTTGAGCGACGAAGAGATCGAGGCGGTCGTGACCTTTCTCCTCGGGAACTGATCGCTCGGCTACTGCTCGCCGGATTCGTCCTGGTCTGCCTCGGTCCGCTGACGGTTCTCCTCCTCGAAGACGTGTTCGATGGATGGTTGATAGATGACCTCGAGCAGGCCCAGGCTTCCTCCGCCCCGTCGCTCGGACTTGCGCCAGTAGAGCCACCCTTTGCGCTCCATCCATAGGGCGAACTGGTCAAGCAGAAAGCCGACCGTCACGATCCCCGTGACGATGGCCGCGATCCAGTACCAGTCCATCGACTTCAAGGTAGCGATCCGATGTCGAGGTCGGCTGTCCCGTGGTCGGCCCCACGCCGGCTGTGCGTCTGGGGGCGCGGGACGACGTCCTGGGACGTGGGCTCACCCGACGAGCAGCCAGGTGGTCATCGAACCTTTGCCTTTGATTTCGACAGGTCCCCTTGATGTGAACTCGTACCGATCACGCAGCTGCTGGTAGACGGCTTCGGTGACCTGGATCTCGTTGGGAATGCCGTGGGACTCCATTCGAGCGGCTGTGTTCACGTTGTCGCCCCACAGGTCGTAGCTGAACTTCCGTCTGCCGATGACCCCGGCCACTACTGCGCCGGTGTCTATCCCGAAGCGCATCCGAAGCTGCCCGAATCCTGCCACCGAGTGCTGCGTCAGCTCCTTACGCATCGCCAGCGCCATTGCCGCCACCGCCTCGACGTGGTCGACGCGAGCGGTCGGCAAACCACCGACCACCATGTAGGCGTCGCCGATGGTCTTGATCTTCTCCAGTCCGAACTCGTCGGCCAGGTCATCGAAAGGTGTGAAGACTGCGTTGAGGATCTCTACCAGGTGATCGGGGGTGACTTGCTCTGACATCGGTGTGGAGTCGACCAAATCGGCGAAGAGAATCGTCACCCCCTCCACCCTGTCCGCAATCACCCGTTCGCCCGCCTTGAGACGGATGGCGACTTTCTCAGGCAAGATGTTGAGGAGGAGCTGCTCTGACTTCTCGCGTTCCAGCTGTAGTTCGATGCGGGCGCGTTCTCTTTCCCGGATGAAGAACCCGAGTGAGATATAGGTGACGAGGACGAGACCAACGAAGTTGATGACGAAGAGTGTCGTGATCACGCCTTGTGGAATGGCTGGAGCCGTGGCAGCGAGTCTGCTGTCGATGAGTCCGGAGACCACCGAGAGTCCCGTGAACCCCACCAGCCACGGCCACGGTATCGCTCCAACGAGTGATGCCAGCAGAGGCGCTGCCACGGCCCACATTCCCACGGCGCTCCCGTTGGAAAAGCCGCCCACGCTCCACTGCAGCAGGAAGGGGAATACGAGCCACGACGTCATCTGGGAGCCACGGAAGAGTCCGATCCGTTTCGTTCGAGCGACGACGACCAGGCCGACGGCGGTGAACACCACGTAAACAAGAGGGATGGTGGCCGGCAGCCAGAGCCCCACCGCGCCGTACACCACCGACCAGGCCAGCATCGCCGGTGCGGTGATCACCGACACCAGGACATGGGTCGACTTGTACGCCCTGTCCTGGGGCGTGTCGGACGCGCTTGCACCCAGGTTGACGACTCGACCCATCACTTCAGGCACTCGCACTGGCGACATCGCCCGAGCATGCTATCGAGCGGCCGCCGTCACGGCGCTCCGGGACCGGCTACTCCCAGAGCATCTCGCCGTCGTCGTCAAGCTGGCCGGTGGGTTGGAGCCCGAGTCTTGCGGCGATGCGGTTGGAGGCGCTGTGATCGGGGTGGATGTGGGCTGAAAAGCTCGCTGCGCCGCGGTCCCTCAACCAGTCCCTCATGGCCTCGGACGCTTCGGTGGCGTAGCCGAAACCCTGCCACGGGACTCCGACGACCCATGCCAGGTCGGCGTTGTCGCCCTTCACCGTGGCCTGCATGTATCCGATTGCTCTGCCATCGAGGCGGAGGATCCAGTTGTGCCAGATCTCATCGCCCCAAGCGACGCCTGCCGATTGGTGCCGGTAGCGCTCCTCGAGATCATCGAGGGTCGGTGGTATGCCGCCAGTGAAGGCATAGAGGGCGGGTTCAGAGAGTACGTCGACCATCTCGGCGGCGTCAGCCACCTTGAGCGGGGTGAGCGTCAGACTGGCAGTACTGATTGATTCCGTCACCAACATCGGCGCTGATCCTCGCAGATAGCCTGACCGACGTCCGCCAGAGCACCTGTTCAGGAGCGGATACGGACGCGTCGGGTCGTGTCATCGTTGTTGGGTCATATGTGAGAGCATGCGGGCTCAAGAAGCGAGGATCGGGTGAAGCAGTCGGAGTGGGCGAAGGTGATAGCCGCCGCAATGGGGCCGGCCACCGAATACTTGGAGTCGTTGCCAGAACGCAGGGTTTTCAACCCGGTTGCCGACCCCGAGGAGATCAGGGAGGTGGTGGGCGGACCGATGCCGGTCCACGGGACGCCTCCCGAGCAGGTGGTTGCCGACCTAGCCCGAGATGTCGAGGCGTATGTGACCGCGCACGCCTCGGGACGCTTCTTCGGTTTCGTGATCGGAGGTTTGCATCCCGCCTCCTATGGCGCCGACCTCCTGACTTCGACCTGGGATCAGAATGCTGCCCTTTACCCGATCACGCCGGGCGCAGCGATAGTCGAGGAGGTGGCCGTCGGGTGGCTCCTCGAACTGCTCGAGCTTCCCCTCGACTCTTCGGTCGGCTTGGTGACGGGAGGGCAGATGGCCACCTTCACCTGTCTTGCAGCGGCCAGGGATTTCGTGCTGCGGGAGGCTGGCTGGGACGTCGAAAAAGATGGCCTCCAGGGCGCCCCGAAGGTGAACCTTGTGGTGAAGGCGGAGACCCATTCCACCGTCATGCGAGCATTCCGATACCTCGGGTTGGGTGCGTCTACCGCGGTCGCCGTGGAGTGTGACGATCAGGCCCGTATCGATCCTGATGCCCTGAATCGGGTCCTCGCCGATCTCGAGGGTCCGACCATCGTCTGTATCGAGTCGGCCAACATCAACACCGGTTCGTTCGACCCCTTCGAGGCTGTGGCCGACGCGGCCGAACGGCATCGCAGCCGCGGCAATCCAACTTGGGTTCATGTCGACGGTGCGATCGGATTGTGGGCCCGGGCGTCGTCGGGACATGAAGAGAAAACGAGGGGACTGGAGCGACTCGACTCCTGGTCGACCGATGCCCACAAGCTCCTCAACGTCGGGTATGACTCGGGGATCGCCATCTGCAAGAACGCGGCCGCCCACCGCTCGGCGATGAGCACCACCGCCTCGTACCTGGTCCAATCCGAAGGAGCCACCAGGGACCCGTTGGATTGGAATCCCGAGTTCTCCCGGCGCGCCAGGGGGCTGGCGGTCTATGCGACCCTCCGTTCGTTGGGTCGGGAAGGTGTGGACGAGTTGGTGCGGCGAGTCCATTCTTTGGCACAGCGCTTTGCCAGCCTTCTCGAGGAGAGTGGCCTGGTCGAGATCCGCAACGATGTGGTCTTCAATCAGGTGCTGGTTCGCTGGCTGTCGCCGGACGGTGACCACGACGCTTTCAATGACAGGGTGATTCAGCGCGTCCAAGCCAGCGGCGAGGCATTTTTCACCGGGACCACCACCAACGGGATGCGGATGATGCGGATTTCAGTGTCCGATTGGGCCACCGACGAGGACGATGTCGATCAGGCAGTGAATGCACTCCTCAGGTGTGTCGACTGAAAATTCCGTCCCAATGAGATGAGGGAGGGCCACTCACACAACGAGCTCCGACTCGTATCTCCCGTAGAGGCGGGCGATCACCGAGGTAGGCGGCCGCTCACCCCCGTGCTTAGCGATCTCTTCTGCTGACTCCTTGAAGTAGTGCTCAAACCGGGGAGGAGAGAACGTACCCACCATCCGCATCACCTCCGACCCAGGGTTGGAGAAGGTGTGCTGGGCACCCTTGGGTACGATGACCATGCTCCGAGGCCCCACCACTAAGTTCTCGCTGCCGGTGTGGACGGTGAGGTTGCCTTCCACCACGTAGAAGAGTTCGTCGTGCCCGTGATGAATGTGGGGAGGAGGTCCGTTACCCCCACTGGGGAGAGTGAACTCCCAGAACGAAACGTTGCCATGGGTGTCATCGCCGGTAGCAAGGAACGACATAACGCTCCCATCGAGAAAGGGGATGGCCAGCCCTTCCCCTTCTGCAACGATCTGTACCTTGCTCATCCAACCTCCTCGGATGTGATGCACACCGATCGTGTGTTCCCGGGAAGTATCCAAGGCGGGAGCGGTCCTTGTCGATACCAAAAAATGAACTTGTCGAGGTGGGACGGAGAGAACACACTGCGCGGGATGAAGACCTACGGGCAGTACTGCCCGATCGCCCGCACCTCGGAGTTGTTTGCCGAACGCTGGACTCCAATCTTGATCCGCAACCTGTTGGCAGGCTGCCGGACGTTCGGGGAGTTGATGGATGTTGTTCGGGAGTCGGGTCTCGGTATTCATGTGCGCCACGGGCTCCAAGGTGATACTCCCATCGGCCTCGTCGACGATTTCGAACACGCGAGTTCCCGACCCTGGACCGCTCTTGCGTGGCTCTGTGAGTGGGAGAGAGCAACTCTCGCGCGGATGGGAACGTCATAGCGGAAAGAGAACAACCGATGAGAAGAGGCCAGGACCGCTAGGTGTCCTGGCCTCTCACAAGCTTCACGGCACCCCGTTGGCTCGCGGGAAGATGCCTTGTCGGACTACTTCTCTACGAAGACCGCAATTGGAGGGAGCACGCCGTGCCGCTCCATGGCGGCCCCTAGCTCAGCAGGCGGCGAGGAGAGGGCCGCCATCACCGCATCTACGTCGTCCACGTCAGCGGCAACTGCAACGAAATTGCTGCCATCCTGCGCTATGTAGTCCACCACGTTGCCGCCCCCGAAGAATTCCTTGAACGCGTCTTCTCGCTCAGATGTGAACTTCGACCATTTGTCGGGGTCCGCGGTGTTGTGGGTGATGACAATCCTCGACATGACACTCTCCCTTTCCTACGGCGTCGCGTAGTAGCGACGCACGGGCGAAAACTAGTCGCTCGCTGGCCCGCAAGCGGGACGTTCTGGTTTTCTTAAAGAAGCCGTTGCCTGTCGCCGCTGGCGTACCGTCGACCCATCCCGGTCGACTCAGACGACTGGCACCGTCACCGAGTCAGGACCCGCTGTCCTTGAAGCAGAGATCGGTCAGGCTGTGTTGGCCAGTGCGCCGGCGCACTTGAACTCGACCTGTGGCTCGGCGTGGAACGCCACATCACCCAAGCTGTCGAAGACGCCCTCACAGGACGGCAGATCGTCGTCGTCGACCGGAAGACCTTCGACCGGACATTCGTAGTCGCCGACATCAAGATTCCGGCTGACGACGATGAAGCCAGGGATAGAACCCGTCCCCACATCATCAACCACGCCGTTGTCGACCACGTCCACGTCGCAAGCCGAGTCGGGTGCGTCGATGACGGCCGATGCCATCGAGCGGGACGTGGAGGCGATCATCCCCACCCTCGAACCGCCCGCGGGAGAACTGATCGTCGAACCAACCGTTGACGGGGAGGGACACCGTCGTGTCCCTCCCCTTCCAGATCCCGAAATGAGAGTGATGGAAAACCCACTCTCATTTGTTGGCAAACCCACTCTCAAAACATGGCAAAAAGCGGAATGAGAGTGTGGCATTTCACATCAGCTGTAAATTTGCACGGAATGCGACTGGAATTTGCACAGTCGCATTTTGAGTGGCGCTCAAGGATCATGGTGGCCGTCTGTTTCAGGCTCTTCGTCTCACGGGTGTCATCGTTCAGGAAGAGGTCCGCTGGCTT
Organism: Acidimicrobiia bacterium; assembly: GCA_041744795.1. GTDB lineage: Bacteria > Actinomycetota > Acidimicrobiia > Spongiisociales > ZC4RG35 > DATHWB01. The sequence goes on along the minus strand of JBGTKD010000177.1, from coordinate 10,160 downwards.
TCCCAACTTCCTCGCCGTCGAGGAAAACAGTGAACGTGATATCGCCGCTCACGTCCTCAACGCCGATGATCGAGCTTCTCCTTGCAGGAACGGAAACCCGCCGACCCGGTACTCCGTTTCCTTCGAGCACCACAAGCAGGTCATCCGCCTCAGCGGATCCGATTACAGCGAGAACACCGTCATCTTTGACGAGGCACACCTTCCATCCGCCACCACCGCCGCCGCTTCCGCACATGCCGCGCAGCGCAACCTCTGGTGGCATTTCGAACCGCGTATCCGTCTCCTGTAGCGAGTAGACGGCATGTGAGTCGGAAACTTCGACCAGTGAGGGTTCGCTCCTGTGGGCTGAGTCGGGTGATTCTGGAACTTGTATGACTGGTGGATCAGCCTGTTCGTCGGGCCCGGTCAACACGATGAACGCCCCGAACAGTGCGGCTGCGGCGACGACGATCCCGATCACGTAAGCCCGAATGGTGCCTTCCCGAACTCGAGGTTCGTAGTCGTGGGGGCGATGTGAGTGGTTCGGTTGGTGAAACATGACTCCCCTGGTACTCCGCTGGACGGTACCCAACCCGCTTTGCTTGTCACGATCCTCAAAGAGTTCTGAGGTGGGCTGCGCGATGGGCAACTCGTTTACGGACATCCAATAGGAAAGAGGGAGGACCTGGTGGCCCTCCCTCTTGATTGTTATGTCCCTCGCTGTTTAAGCGTTTACTCAGAATGCGACTGTGAAAAACTCAGTCGCAATCTGTGAAAATCCCAGTCGCATTCGTGGAAAAAGCCCACGATGCGACCATGAAAATCTTCATCAGCTGCAGCCGAGAGAGTTTCCGCAGTTGAGGCATTTGTAGCAAGAGCCGTTGCGGACTGTGATGTGGCCGCACTCGTCGCACAGTGGCGCGTCGCCCATCATCTCGCTCAGCGCCGACTGCATGCTGGCCGTTCCGGCATCCATGGTGCGGGTAGCCCCCATGGCGACCGGTGCAGCAGCCACCGTCGCCTTCGCGCCGTTCGACGCTGGTGCGGGCTCCGGCTCGGGCGGGGCGGTCATCGGGCCATCCGCCATCACCGCATACCGCTGCACCGTGTCAACGTCGACCTCTGCCACCGCGTCTTCCAGACCCAACTGCACGCCAGCCTCGACGGCGAGTCCCATGGGCGGCTCAGGGAAGTCGCCTTCCCGGTTCGGCGGCACCTGGGCTAGTTCGTCACGGTGCAGGTATTCGACGCCGAGTGCCCGGAACACGTAGTCAACGATCGAGTTCGACATCTTGATGTTGGGATGGCCCTCCACCATGCCGCGGGGCTCGAAGGTCTGGAACGTGAACGTGTTGACGAACTCTTCGAGCGGCACCCCGTACTGCAGGCCCTTGCTCACCGCGATAGCGAAACACGACAGGATGCCCTTGAGGGTCGCACCTTCCTTGGCCAGGTCGATGAAGATCTCGCCCAGCGTCCCGTCGTCATACTCGCCCGTGCGCAGGAACACCTTGTGGCCTCCGACCCTGGCCTCCTGGTTGAACCCGTGCCTACGGGAAGGAAGCAGGAAGCGCGGGGGCCGCATCCCTGCTGCGTATGCCTGGGTGGGGCTCATCCCGGCCGGGATCGCACCCCAAGCCAGCTTCTTTTCGGCCTCTAACGCGGCGGTGAACTCAGCGCTGTCCTCTTCTTGATCGTCGCCTTCATCCGACATCGACGACAGCGGCTGGCTGGCCTTCGACCCGTCCCGGTAGAGCGCCATCGCCTTCAGACCCAGGTCATAGGACATCATGTAGGAGCCTTCGATGTCTTCGACGGTGACCTCGTTAGGCATGTTGATCGTCTTCGAGATCGCTCCCGAAATGAACGGCTGGGCAGCCGCCATCATCCGGATGTGTCCCGTGTGGTGGATGAAACGCTCGCCGTAGTGACCGTTGCGGTTGGCGGTGTCGAAGACCGTCAGGTGCTCGTCACGCAACAGGGGAGAGCCTTCGATGGTCTGGCGTCCGCAGATGTGGTCGTTGGCCTCCCGGATTTGGGCCCGGCTGAATCCCAGGGCTGCCAGAAGGTCGAATTCCCACGACGTGTACTCGTCCACTTCGAATCCGAGCCTCTGCAGAGCAGCCTCGCCAACCACGAAGACGTTGAAGGCGTGCTTCAGTTCGAAAACCGACGGAAGCTGCTTTTCCAACTGGGCGATCTCTTCGGTGGTGAAACCCTTCTCCGCCAGAGACTCCCGGTTGACGTGGGGGGCGTGTTCGAAGCTGGACGTACCGACGATCGAGGTGACGATCTCGGCGATATCGGTCTCTGAGTATCCGAGTGTCCGCAGGGCCGGAGCAACCGACTGGTTAACGATCTTGAAGTAACCGCCACCGGCCAGCTTCTTGAACTTCACCAGGGCGAAGTCGGGCTCAACACCAGTCGTGTCACAGTCCATCAACAGACCGATCGTTCCCGTCGGTGCCAACACAGTCGCCTGGGCGTTGCGGTATCCGTGCTTCTCGCCAAGAGACAGCGCCAGATCCCAAGATTGACGGGCGGCGGCGAGCATGTCGGCGGGCACCTGATCCGGGTTGATTCCCATGACCGTTGTGGTGACACCTTCGTAGTCCTCGCCGGGGGTGTTGTAGGCGGCACGGCGGTGGTTGCGTATGACCCGCAGCATGTGATCGGCGTTCTCGGCATACCGGGGGAACGGTCCCACCACCGAGGCCATCTCCGCACTCGTTGCATACGAGTACCCCGTGAGAACGGCGGTGAGTGCCCCGGCAATGGCCCGGCCCTGATCGGAGTCATAGGCAATACCCGAACGCATCAGCAGCGACCCGAGGTTTGCGTAACCCAGACCGAGGGTGCGGTAGTCATAGCTGCCCTGGGCGATCTCACGGCTGGGGAAGTGGGCCATCGTCACCGAGATCTCCAGCACGATCGTCCATAAACGGATGGCGTGCTGGTAGGCCTCGATGTCGAAGGTTCCTTCGGCGGTCTCGAACTTGACGAGGTTGAGCGACGCCAGGTTGCAGGCGGTGTCGTCGAGGAACATGTACTCCGAGCACGGATTCGAGGCTTTGATCCGCCCGCCGGCCGGGCAGGTGTGCCACTCGTTGATCGTGGTGTCGAACTGAAGACCAGGATCGGCGCACGCCCAGGCGGCATCGGCGATGGTGCGCCACAGTTCGCGGGCACGGATCGTCTTGCGGATGTTGCCGGAGGTGCGCTCGATCAGATTCCAGTCGGCGTCGTCGACGACGGCCTGGACGAAGTCGCTCGTCACCCGCACCGAATTGTTCGAGTTCTGACCCGAAACGGTCGCATAGGCCTCGCCGTTGAAGTCAGCGGGGAACCCGCCCTTCTCGATGAGCAGGCGCGCCTTGTCTTCTTCGACCTTCTTCCAGGCTGCGAAAGCTTCGACGTCCGGATGGTCGACGTCGAGGATGACCATCTTGGCGGCACGGCGAGTGGTGCCGCCCGACTTGATGGCACCGGCGGCCCGGTCGCCGATCTTGAGGAACGACATAACACCCGAGGACTTGCCGCCACCAGACAGCAGCTCGTTCTCGCCACGGATCGAGGAGAAGTTCGATCCTGCGCCAGAGCCGAACTTGAAAATCCGAGCTTCCCTGACCCACAGGTCCATGATCCCGCCGTCGTTGACCAGGTCGTCCTTAACGCCGAGGATGAAGCAGGCGTGGGGGGACGGCCGGGAGTAGGAGTCGGGGGAGGCCACCAGATCCTCGGTCTCAGGATCGATGTACCAAAAGCCTTGGGCCGGTCCGGTCATCCCGTAGGAGTGGCCCAGACCTGTGTTGAACCACTGGGGCGAGTTGGGGGCAGCCATCTGGGTGGCGAGCATGTACTTGAGCTCGTCCTCGAAAGCGTCGGCGTCGTCGGCCGTAGCGAAGTAGCCGTGGGTCTCGCCCCACCAACGCCAAGTGCCTGCCAGCCGGTCGAAGACCTGGCGGGCCGACTGCTCAGGTCCGGTGACGGCGTCCCCGGCCTCGTCGAGAACCGGGTTGCCTTCGGTGTCGACCTGGGGGACTCCGGCTTTGCGGAAGTACTTCGAGACCATGATGTCTGCAGCAACCTGTGACCAGCCAGCCGGGATTTCGGCGTCGGTCATCTCAAAGACGAGTGAACCGTCGGGGTTGGCGATCCGGGAGTCCCTGTGGGACCACTCAATCAAGTCGTAGACGTCGGTGTCTTCGCTGGTGAATCGCCGTTCGATCCGCAGGCCGTCGGTCATATCTGAACTCTCCCTCATCGCAGGACCCCGGTCGTTCCGATGTCCTAGTCGTGCCTTCCTCAGGCCCTGCTCCGCCGATGATCTGGCCCACTGGCTGTCTCTTCCGGGGTCCTCCGGAACCGATCCGGGAGGCGGAGACCACAACATGTTGTGGTCGAGACCGTCGCAGACACCACATCTTGGGTGACAGGGAACTCGACTGTAATTACACGCGTGTAATTGGTCAACGACTTCTAAGCGCAGTTTTCGCGACTTCAGTCGGGACGGTCGGTGTCAGATCGAAACTACGACACCGAGGGTGGGACGCGAAAACCGAAACACAACCAGGTTTTCGCGAGGGCCCTTCAGAGCCGATGGCGGCCCCGGATCCCGCCGGTGGAGCCACTTTCGGCCAGGAAAATTCTTGGCGTCAGCCGGTGATGGGATCGATCATCCACAACGCCCGGATCGCGCGCATCATCTGGTTCGAGGCGTCCTGGATCCACGATCCTTCCGGGGCGTACTGGCCGAGAGTGACGAACGCCACCGCCGCGACGACAACCAGGGCGAGGATCCGGACAGCGATGCGCATTTGGTCACGGTATCGAACACAAACCCTGGCCGAGTCGATTAGATGAACTGTTCGCTAGATTCGGCTCATGGCCGTTCCCGATTTCACTCTCACCGATCAGGCAGGCTCGGAATGGACGCTATCCGCCCACCGGGACACGGCCATGCTCCTCGTATTTCTCCGGGGAGACTGGTGACCTTATTGCAACGGCCAGCTGGTCAGCCTGGCCTCACGGTATGAAGACTTCCTGAGTAGCGGCGTGCGGATCGTCGCCATCGACATCGACACCCCCGGCCAGCACGCTGCGATGATCGACAAGCTCGATCTCCCGTTCCCGTACCTGTCCGACCCCGACCGGTCGAAAGCGATCGAGCCGTTCGGAGTGGTTGACGACAGGGATCCGAGGGACATCGCCCGGCCGGCGATGATCCTCATCGACACAGAAGGCGAAGAACGATTCCGGTTTGTCTCCCGCGACTTCGCCGACCGCTATCCCGAGGATGGGGTGCTGGAAGTCGCCGACGGCCTCGGGCTCGGTTCGACGACCGCCGAACCACTCGACCCCGGCACACCCGATCCCGAAGCAAAGGGCATGCCGTTCGAAGGCCTCTGGTATTACCTGCGGGGAGCGCGCTACGCCGCCCAGGCGATGGGCCTGCGTCACAAGGATCTCGGCGAGTCGATCAAAGAGGACTCGAAGGCTTACGTCGACACGATGGACCGCATGCTCGATCACATCAAGGCGTACACCAAGCGTCGCAGTCCTCGATAGCGCGTCGCGATTGATGGCATCGCGGGTAACGGGGGTCGCGTTCCCGCGACCCCCGTTACCCGGCCGAGCGCGTTGCGGCGGGTTGCTCCGTGGAGGAAACTCAGTATTTCGAGGCGAGGACGTCGGCTGGCTGGATCGAGGGCGGCTCTGCCAACAGGCGGTCGGCGTTAGCCATGAGCGCGGCAGCGATCGGGCCTTCCAGATGCGCCTGGCGTTCGGCTTCCCCGGGAAACGCGTCGACGATCCAGAACGTCGTGGGTGCGGTCTGCAACGCGAACCACACCGGGGTCCCTGCTTCGGCGTTGGCGAGTTCCACTGCCCCTGCGAGGAACGAACCGACTTCGTCTGCTGTCTCGTTTTTCGCTTCGATCCTTACGACGAGTGCCTTGGTGGCCATTGCTCTCCTTCCATCGTGTGCCGTGAACGTACGAAAGAATCCGTCGCCTGCCGAGTGTCTGATACGACGACTTCGGTACCGTCTGCGACATGAGATGCGCGGTGGTGGTTGTCGACGGGTGTTTCGGCTCGGCGGTGGCCTCGCTCGTTGACATCCTCCGCACCGCCGATGCGTTCCGCACCGAGATCGATCCCGGAATCGAGCCAATCTCGTTCTCGACGCTCTCGACGGCGTCGACCGCGACCACATCCGCCGGCTGGTCGATCCCGATCGATGCCGGTCTCGACGAGATCGGACTTCACGACACAGTCGTCGTCGCCGCTCTAGGCGCCCTCAGCTCCGATCAGGTCGTGGCGGCGCTTGCCTCGCCGCAAGTCACGCAGGTGGTCGAGGTCCTCAGCGCGCCGTACTTGGGAACGGTCGCCGGCGCTTGCACGGGAACCTTCCCGTTAGCCGAGGCCGGTCTCCTCGACGGCCGCAAGGCGACAACGTCGTGGTGGTTGGGTGCGGAGTTCCGGTCCCGGTACCGGAGTGTCGAACTGCAGATGGACAGGATGGTGGTTGCCGACGGGTCCTTCCTCACCGCAGGCGCCGCCTTCGCCCACGTCGACCTGGGTCTCGCCCTCGTCGCCACGGTCAGTCCCCAGCTAGCCGACCTCGTCGCGCGCGTGCTGGTTATCGACGAGCGGCCGGATCAGGGCTCGTACATCGCCATCGAGATGCTCACCCGCACCGATCCTCTCGTTCAGGAGTTCGAACGTCACGTGCGAGAGAACCTCGCGACGGAACTTACCGTCGAGTCCGCAGCAGCCGTTCTCGGTACGACCCCTCGGACATTGCAGAGGCGGGTGGCCGAGGTCGTGGGGCTATCGCCGGTTACCTTCATCCAACGCGTGCGGATGGAACGTGCTCGTCACCTCCGCAAGACCACCGATCTCAGCGTCGACCGCATCGCTGTCGAAGTCGGCTATCGCAACGCTTCGACGCTGCGGGCTCTGTTACGGCGGGCGGGACTGTCCTTCGCCGACTGATAGCGGGCCAACAGTCTCGCGGAGGCGCCACAATGGGGTCGGTCGAAGGGACTTCACTGACCGCCACAATCACCGCCATCGTCGAAATACCCAAGGGCAGTCGAAACAAGTATGAGATGAACCACGAGACCGGAGAGATCTGGCTCGACCGGACCCTCTTCACTGCTACCCGCTACCCGGCCGACTACGGCTTCGTACCCGACACGCTGGCCGAAGACGGTGATCCGCTGGACGTCCTGGTTCTCGGCGCAGAACCCACCTTCCCCGGGTGTCGGATCTCGGTCAGGGCGATAGGGGTTTTCCTGATGGAGGACCAGGGCCTCCCCGACCACAAGATCATCGGTGTCCCGGCCGGAGATTCACGCTGGGAGTCGACCGTCGACATCGACGACCTGGACGTCCACTTGCGGCGCGAACTGGAGCACTTCTTCGCCGTCTATAAAGAGTTGGAAGACAAGAAAACGGCGGTTCTCGGCTGGCGGGGAGTCGAGGAGGCCGAACGCATCATCGCCGCCTCCCAGGCTGCGTACCACTAGGCCAACGACATCGCTTTCGACTCGTCGGTAGATTCTGTTTGACATCTGTCTCGAGATGGTGGACTCTCCTGCTGTAAGGGGTATTTGGCATAGCGGCTGGAGGGCTGAAATGGGCAAGAATCGTCGCCGTATTTACGCGCTGGTAGGAGCGGCCGCCGTCGCTGGCGCTCTACTGGCAGTGGCACCCGCACTGGGTGATCATCAAGGAGGATCAGTCACCCAGGTGGAGTTCCGCGCGTTTGGTGATGGAGGGCCTCGCATTGTGGCCGCTGGCCACCCCGACCAACTTCTCCTGACCAAGAACAATGCGTGCGATCTGGCCGATAACGGAAGTCTTCTCAAGATCGAGGGGGACAACCGAGGCCCGGGAATCGCAAATGCGGGTATAGGCGTCAAATCCTCTGGATCTAATTCCAACGGAACGCCTTGCTCCCAGGTCGACTCAAAAGAGAAGTTGTCGATCACTCCGGGGTCGTCGGTCTCCGGCCGAGCCTTCTCAGGAGTCGAACTCGACTTGGAGATGGCCGGCAACGCCGTAGTCAAGATGACATTCTCGCCCGCCTCAGGGTCTCCCGTCACATATGAGCTCTACACGGGAACGAGTTTCCCGGCGTTGTGCGCTACCACCCAAGCTGGCGGAGCCCCGTGGCCGGGATGCAACACTCCGGTGGGGAGCCCGACCGTGGTAACCAGCGCTACGGGTGTCCTCAAGGCGGGATGTAATGCGCCTCAGAACTCGGGTCCCAACAGCGGTGCCAACGACAACTGCATCTGGATCGTTACCCCGGGATTCGATGCGACGCGGATCGAACTGACGACCTCGACGATCTCCGGCGGAACGGTGTCGCTGGAAGGCGGTTCCGACACCAACCGTCCGTCGATCTTCTACCTGGCCGATAACACCCCGACGGCCGTGGATGACACCGTGTTCATCCCGCAGGGGGATTCGTCGATCCTCATCGACGTACTCGCCAACGACTCGCCGCCCTCGCCCCTCTCGTCGATCACAAACATCAGTTCTCCAACTAAGGGCACTGCGGCATTGCAGGCCGGGAAGATTTTGTACACACCGACTCCCGGGGTCTTCGACGGGTTCGATAGGTTCAGCTACACGATCAGCACGACCGCAGGGACCGACAGCGCGGATGTATTCGTGTACGAGTTGTTCGACTGTGACGATCAACTCTCGGTCGCAAAGGACGGGGTCACGGCCACATATGAGCGGATTCCTTCCAATCCTTGTCCCCCCAAGTCGTACGAACTCGACATGGTCACCACGACCGAGGGTACGCGAGACCTTCCGACCGTGCTGTTCAAGCCGCGATTCGGGGACAATCCGGACTGTTCGGCCGTTCCTAGGCCCGCTGGCTGTACCGAGTTGTTCAAGGGCACATTGACCTTCGCCCCTCGGACGGCGGAAAATCCGGTCAACTCCGGTGTACTGCAGTACGACCCGAAGGATGACGGAGTAGAAGTATTCCGACCGATCCAGTGGTGCAAGGTGAATCCCTTCGCCGGATACGACCCCGCTGCGGTGAATCCCTACCCGAACCTTCCGGTGAACCCGGATAGCGTGCTGCCGACAGGCGAATCTTGGTGCATCGCCTACGAGACCACTGTGCCAGCTGGTGTGAACGCCGCAGGCGAGCAGCAGACTCAGACAACATGGGTGCTCTACGGCATCGGGGATCCGTTGAAGCGGATCTCGTGAACTAACTCAGGCCCAGTTGGATGCGGAGCGACGCAAGTCGCTCCGCATCTGGGTCCGGGAGGGATTCTCCCGCAGCCTTCTTCAGGTCCAGCAACAGTGCCTCGTCATAAGCGAGGGAGTTCGCTCGGGCGCAGTCGAGGCCGATCTCGATTTGGGTGAGGGCGTCCGCCACTCGACCGATCGCCAATAGAGCGATAGCTCTGCCATGGGCCACGCCCGCTTGCAGCAGTTCCGCCTCTTCGCCGGCCTGTCGTTCGGCTTCATCAATCTCGGCTAGCGCCCGTTCCGCCTCCCCCAGGCCGACCAACGCCATGGCCCGGTGCGCGGTCACCTCGAGAGCACTGGAGATCTGGCCCATGCCGGTGGCATCGTCCCGCAATCGACCCAACAAGTCGTTAGCCCGCTCCCACTCCCCGCGTCCAAGCATCAGGCGCCCCAACTGGGTCTCGGCGAACAAGGTGCTGTACGGATCTCCCGCAGCTTTGAAGGTCCGCACAGCCTCTCGGATGACCGCCTCAGCCTCGTCGAAACGTCGTTGGCTGATCGTCAGTTCTGCCATGTTGGCCGCCGCCGTCGCCGCCGCCATGTCATTGCCTGCCCTTTTGCTCTCGGCCTGGGCCCCTTCGTACCAACTCACCGCATCGTCCCAGCGGCCTTCGTAATACGCCCAGGCACCGAGGTTGATCATCACATCGGCCGCTCGGTCGGGTTGTCCTGACTCCCGGAAGATCTCGAGGGCCCGTTCGCCATACTTGGCCTGCTCGGCCTCCCCCAGCATGTAGTGCGCCCAGTCGAGGGCGGCATATGCCCGTCCAAGCGCCTCCCGCTCGTTCGATGACTCCGCCGCCTCGGCGGCGGCTCGAGCGAGTTGCAGCGCATCCCGGTAACGCTCTTGCGAGACGCGCACCGCGGCTGCGAACGAGTCCAGCCTGGCCCGA
>JBGTKD010000176.1:0-24224 GCA_041744795.1 Acidimicrobiia bacterium | reverse complement strand
CTCGCTCTCGGCCTCGAGGTAGGTGACCGCGTCTCGATTCACTCCGAGGATCGGCCAGAGTGGGTCATTCTCGACATTGCCACTGTCGCTGTTCGAGGAGTCACCGTCGGGCTCTACCCGACCAATCCCGCGGCTGAAGTCAAGTACCTGCTGTCTGACTCGGGTTCCAGGGTCCATCTCGCCGAGGACCAGGAGCAGGCAGACAAGGTCCTCGAAGTCATCGATTCTCTTCCGTCTGTCCAGAAGATCATCCACGTCGAACCCCGCGGATTCCGGGAGCTGCGCGATGACGACCGGTTCATCTATTGGGATGACTTCCTCGAACTGGGCCGTCAGCATCGAGTGGCTAACCCCAACGCCGTTTCTGACCGGATGTACGCCGCCGAGCCCGACGACATCATGACCCTCGTCTACACCTCAGGCACTACCGGGCCTCCCAAAGGCGCGATGCTCACCAACGCCAACTTCTCCTATTGCGGAGATGTACTGATCGGTGCTTCGCAACGGATGCCGGGGGATATGTTGCCTTCGCCGGACGATCAGATACTGACGTATCTGCCTTTGTGCCACGTCGCAGAACGGATTTTCTCGACCTGGACCAGCGTCGCTTTCGGCCCGGTACTCAACTTCGCGGAGTCGATTGAGACTGTGCAGGAGAACCTGCGAGAGATTCAGCCCACCCTCTTCTTCGCGGTTCCCCGAATCTGGGAAAAGATCCACGCCGGAATTGTCATTAAGGGCCGAGACGGCACTTTGTTCAAGCGACTCTGGTTCGGGGTTGGGCTCAAGATGGCTCAGTTCGTCGGGCGCGAGCGCATCAAGAACGGCGGGGAGCACACCTTCGTGTCTCGCATCGTTTACGCCATCGGCTACCCGGTTGTGTTCCGCGCCTTGCGCGAACGGATCGGGCTGCGCCGGACGCGCTGGGCGGGAACCGGTGCCGCGGCGATCGCACCGGAAGTCATCGAGTTCTTCCACGGGCTCGGCGTCGACGTTTACGAGTTGTACGGCATGACGGAGAACTCGGCCATCGCCACCTACAACCCGGTTGGCGATATGAAGCTGGGCACGGTGGGAATCCCCTATCCAGGCATTGGCCTCCGGATTGACGAGGAGACAGGCGAGATTCAGACCAAGCACGACGGAGTGTTCGTCGGCTATTGGAACAAGCCAGACAAGACGGCGGAAACCTTCACCGAGGACGGATGGCTGAAGACCGGTGACGTAGGCGAGTGGGTGGACGAGACCCACGTCAAGATCGTCGACCGTATGAAGGACATCATCATCACCTCCGGAGGTAAGAACATCTCGCCGTCGGAGATTGAAAACAGCCTCAAGACCTCCCCGTATGTGAAAGAGGCGATGGTCGTCGGCGAAGGCAGGAAGTTCCTCGCAGCCCTCATCGGCATCGAACTGGACACGGTTGGAGACTGGGCGACCCGCAAGAACATCCCGTACACCACATATCGGGACCTGAGCGAAAAGCCCGAAGTTCTGGAACTGATGCAGCGAATCGTCGACGACACGAACAAGAAGTTCGCCAGGGTCGAGAACATTCGGAAGTTTCGGATGATCCCTAAAGAACTCGATCACGAAGACGGTGAGTTGACCGCCACCCAGAAGCTCAAGCGTTCCTCGATGGCAGACATGTTCCACGAACTGATTGAAGAGATGTACTCGTCTTGAACGAAATGATCCTGATCTTCGCGCAGGTGTCGACCCGCGAGAGCCACCTCGCGGCCGCCATTTCGGAGGGCCTGGCTCTTGGGGCGATCTACGCCCTGCTGGCGATGGGTTTCGTCATCATTTTCAAGGCCACCCAGGTGCTCAACTTCGCCCACGGAGCGCTCTCTGCCCTCGGTGCATTCTTGGTGGCGTCTTTCGCGACGATCATCAACTTCCCCGGTCGGTACCTGTCCGACGGGGTGCCGCAATGGCTCGGCTGGACGCTCTCGGCGATCTGTGCCCTAATCGCTGCCGCGGCTGTCGGCATGCTCATCGAGCGCGTCTTTGTCCGCCCGATGATCGGCGAGGAGTTGTTCGCAGTGGCGATCGTCACCCTCGGAATTGACATCGCTTTGCGGAATGTCACCAACGACTTCATCGGCACTGACCCCCGGCCCCTCGGCGACCCTTGGGGAACGCAGATGCTCGACCTCGGTTGGATGACTTTCGCATACACCGAAGTTGCCCAGATCGTCGTGTCGGTCGTCATCGTTTCGTTGGTCGCCGTGTTCTTCCGAAGTCGCACCGGGATTGCCATGCGGGCGACGGCCTTCGATCAGGAGGCTGCCCGTGCCCAAGGCATCAACGTAGGCCGAATCTTTTCTATCTCCTGGGGAATCGGCGCAGTGTTGGCGGCGGTCGCCGGGATCTTCGTTTCAGTCTTCCCTCGTCGGTCAGCGGGAGTCGACACCGCGACGGCGTTCTTTGCGTTTAAGGCCCTGCCCGCCATCATCCTCGGTGGTCTCGACTCGGTCGTTGGCGCGGTCGTTGGAGGATTTGCGATCGGCCTGGCCGAAGCGTTTGTCGGCGAGTACGTACGGTTCTCGTTCCTGGGATCGGGCTTCGCCGGAATCGTGCCCTACCTCTTGATGCTTCTCGTCTTGGTTATCAGGCCTTACGGATTGTTCGGAACAGTGGAGATTCGCCGAGTATGAGAGGTCGCCCGCTCCTTTACACGTCGTATGAGTCTGACCAGTCGATTCTCAACACGACGACCAAGAAGGTTCTGCTGTTCGGATTCCTCGGGCTGCTGGTCTTCCTGCCCTTCAGCGGAGGCGCGGAGTCCAGCAGCGACCGCTTGTTCGACTTTTCGCTGCCGTTCGTCGGGTTCCTGAGCTCGAATGACTACCTGCAATTGATGGCCACAGTCTGCATCTTTGCGATCGGAGCGTTGGGCTTGAACCTGCTCACGGGTGTCGCGGGCCAGGTCTCGCTCGGCCACTCCTTCTTCATGGGGGTCGGGGCGTACACGGCGGTCTGGCTTGGAGCGCCGGAAGGTCCGCTGCTTGGCATGGGACTGCCGATCTGGATCTGGCTGCCAGCAGCCGGATTAGTGCCGGCCATTCTCGGCGTGATCATCGGGCCGACAGCGGTGCGAGTGCGCGGCCTGTATCTGGCGATCGTGACGGTGGGTTTGGTCTTCATCGGCGAGTACGTGTTCCGCAACTGGCGCTCGCTCACCGGAGGGTCACAGGCGGGTCGTTCGTTCCAGAAGCTGGATATCCGGCTGTGGAAGGAAGAGGTCCCGCTCATCGAGATCTCCCAGAACGGACCATGGCTGTCGACGAACGGCAAGGGCTTCTTAATGATGCTCACCTTCCTTGTCGTCTTCACCGTTTTGGCCAAGAACCTGCAGCGGACTCGTGTCGGCCGGGCCTTCCAGGCGATCCGCGACCGCGACGTCGCTGCCGAGGTCATGGGCGTAAATGAGTTCAAGTACAAGCTGATCGCCTTCGGAATCAGCTCGTTCTACGCCGGCATCGCCGGTGCGCTCCTGACGAGCTTCCTCGGCAGAACGATCCCCGAGAGATGGGACCTGATCCTGGCGGTCCAGTTCATCGCCATCATCCTGATCGGTGGAGCAGGCACAGTGTCGGGAACCCTGATGGGAGCCGCCTTTGTGGTCATGCTCCCCCGAGTCGTGCAGAACTTCACCGAGTGGCTCAAGGCGGCCATCGATCAAGGTGGCTTCGTGGCCGCAATCGCCGACCCGATCGTGGCCACCAGTGCCACGGATCGCGGAATCATCAATACACTCCCCGGTGTGGGGCCTGGGTTGAGCGTGTTACAGGCGAACCAGGTCCTTTACGGTCTTCTGATTATTGGTTTCTTGATTTTCGAACCGCTCGGTCTCTACGGGATCTGGTTACGGATCCGGAACTATTGGAAAGGTTGGCCGTTTACATACTGAGGTTTCGATCCGGAGTCAGATCCGGATCGAAGGAAGCCGGGTACCCCCGGCCCCAAGAGGAGGAAAGGGAAACCAAATGAGAGCAAAGAGCAGGTGGCTCGCGCTGCTTCTCGTACTCGGACTTGTGCTTGTCGCCTGTGGTGGCGACTCCGGCACGACGACTACGACAGCGGCGTCAGCGACCACCACAACAACAGCTGGTACCACCGATACGACGGAACCCGATGGCAGCGAAGAGCCGATGGAGATTGCCACCGACTTCGGTGTCGATCTCGATGCCGGGGTCATTCGCGTCGGAATGTTGTCCGACCTGACCGGTCCGTTCGGACCGCTCGTGTCGGCCATCGTCGCCGGATACCAGGCCTACGTCGATGACGTGAACGCCAATGGCGGAATCGAAGGTCTCCAGATCGAACTGGTCGTACGTGACACTGTGTACGTCGTGGACAACCACATCCAGTTCTACAACGAGATCAAGGACGATGTCGTGGCACTCGGTCACTCGACCGGTTCGCCGCACACCGTTGCACTGAACGCAGACCTGATCGCGGACGGCATGCTCGCGGTGCCCCTCACGTGGTATTCAGGCTGGTCGGACTCGCGGTACAACTCGAACCTGGTTTCGCACGGTACGCCGTACTGCGTCGAGGCACACAACACGATTGGCTATCTGGTCGAAGAGCACCTCGACGGTGCAACGACGATCGCCATTGCCTCGCTGCCTGGCGACTATGGCCAGGACTCGGCACAGGGCGCCAAGCTGGCAGCCGCGGCTGCGGGCCTGGAGATCGTCTATGACGGTGAAGGAGCGATCATCCCGACGGATGAGAGCGCCATCACTTCAGTAGCCAACGGCATTGCCGACTCGGGTGCTGACATCGCATGGGTGGCGACGACACCTGGCACGTTCTCGGCCATCTTCGGTCAGGCACTGGCCGCCGGATACCAGGGCACGTGGTCTGGTCCGTCGCCGTCATGGAGCCCGGCGTACATCGCTCCGGACTCTCCGATCAAGGATGCGATTGCTGGGAGCTTCATCGGTGGGACTTACACCGCTGGTTGGACGACGCCGGAAGCCGCAGGCTTCCAAGACCTGATCCTCAATGCTGGCCTCCCGATTAGCGACTACTACTTCGAGGGCATCGTCGAGGCGAAGATCCTTGAAGCCGCTCTACGCCAGGCCTACGCCAACGGCGACTTGACCAGGCAAGGCGTTCTCGACGCTGCCAAGTCTCTCGACAACGTGAGTTTCGACGGACTTGCACCTGATGAGTCGTATACGGGGGCCGATAACGACCGGCTCCAGCGCAAGGGCTACGTGTATGCCCCCGATCCGGAAGGTCTCGCAGCTGGCACCAGCGGCGGACGCATGGATCTGGCAACCGAGTACACCTCGAGTCTGGCGGCGAACTTCGAGTTCACCGGCGCTTGCTACGACCTGGCAGGTTGATCGAACGGTGAGTCAGTTGGGACGGTCTTCGGACCGTCCCAACCCCTGACCGGTCGATGGTTCCGCAACCGGATGGAGCGCGATGCTGACAGTTGAAAATCTCGAGGTCGTCTACAACGACGTAGTCCTCGTTCTCCGCGGATTGTCCTTGGAGGTAGGCGATGGTCAGATCGTGGCTCTTCTAGGAGCCAACGGCGCTGGCAAGACAACGACGATGCGCGCGGTGTCGGGATTGTTAGAGGTTCACGAAGGTGACATCACGAAGGGTTCGATTCACTTCGATGGCAAAGACATAACTCATCTTGACCCGGCCGTGAGAGTGAAGTTGGGGATCAGCCAGGTGATGGAAGGTCGGAGGATCTTCGCCGAGCTGACCGTGGACGAGAATCTGTCCGCTGGCGCCTACACCAACTCGAACTCGAAAAGCGTCAAACAGCAGCACGAGCGGGTCATGACTCTCTTCCCGATCCTGGCGGACAGGCGTAAGTCAGTCGCCGGATACATGTCCGGCGGCGAACAGCAGATGCTGGCCATCGGGCGGGCCCTGATGCAGGATCCCAAGATGCTGATTCTTGACGAACCGTCGCTCGGCCTCGCTCCCAAGCTCGTTCAGCAGATCAAAGAGATCATCGTCGAGATCAATCAGCAGGGAACTGCTGTTTTGCTGATCGAACAGAACGCCAACATGGCTCTGTCGATCGCCCATCACGGCTACATCATGGAAACCGGAAAGCTGGTCATGGATGGTGATCCGGCCAAGCTTCTCAAGGATGAGGATGTTCAGGAGTTCTACTTGGGTTTGCGGGGCGATGCCGGTGAGCGCAAGTCATTCCGTGACGTGAAGCACTACAAGCGGCGGAAGAGGTGGCTGTCATGACCGATACCGAACAGCGCCAGGGAATGGAAGTCGGGTCGAGGCACGGCGGGACGCTGCTTGAGTTCGACAACGTCAAGCTTTCGTTCAAGGGGGTACGCGCTATCGATGATGTCTCGTTCAAGGTCACCCAAGGCGAGTTGTTCGCCATCATCGGTCCCAACGGCGCAGGGAAGACCTCGATCTTCAACTGCATCAACCAGGTCTATCGGCCCCAGGAGGGTGAAATTCGCTGGAAGGGCGAGTCTCTAATGGGCCTCAAGCCCAACAGGACAGCCGAGCTGGGGATCGCCAGGACTTTTCAGAACATCGCCCTGTTCGCCCACATGACAGTGCTCGACAACATCCTGACCGGACGTCACGTGCGGATGAGTCACGGCTGGCTGGCGGGAGCTTTCTGGGTTGGGAAGGCCAAGAAAGAGGAGTTGGCGAATCGGATGCGGGTCGAGGACATCATCGACTTTCTCGAGATCGAGCAGTGGCGCAAGTATCCGGTCGGTTTGCTTCCCTACGGCATCCAGAAGCGGGTCGAGTTGGGTAGAGCCCTGGCGATGGACCCTGAACTGTTGATGCTTGACGAGCCGGTGGCCGGTATGAACCTTGAAGAGACCGAGGATATGGCGCGCTTCATCCTCGACATCCAGGATGAGCTGGGGATCTCGGTCCTGTTGGTCGAACACGACATGGGGTTGGTCATGGATATCGCTGACCGAGTCATGGTCGTCGACTTTGGTCGCAAGATCGCCGAAGGAAAGCCGCTGGATATCCAGCGCAACCCCGACGTCATCAAGGCCTACCTAGGCGAAGACTTCGAAAGCTCCGCCATCGCCGGAGCCACCTCCACCGACGACTAACGCCACCCGCGTACCCAGGCTTAGATGGGACGCCGGCGTCCCATCGGGCCCACGGAAGGAGAGCCCCAGTCGAACCGCGGGCTGGCGGCGCCCCCTAGGGGCGCCTGGAACCCAGGGTTCGCGGCGCCCTTTGGGGGCGCCTGGGGCCCAGGGTTGGGGGGTTGGGGGGGTTACTGCTGGGATTTGAGCTTCCATGCGAAGGGGAGGAGCATCCCGGCGGCGACTGCTTTCAACAGGTCACCGAACACGAACGGGGCCACTCCTTGCGCGATGGCCGTTGTCAGGTCCATGTCCGCCGTGACCATCAGACCCAGCGCGCCACAGGTGTAGATGACCGCCGAGCCCGCGAGGAACGCGGTGATCGCCGTGTTGACCTTGCGGTCCTGACCTCGCTCGGCGAGACGACCCACCAATGCGGCAGCCAGCACGAACCCGACCAGATATCCCGCCGTCGCCCCGGTGAAATACTCGAAACCCGATCCCCCGCCGGTGAAGACCGGGAACCCGACCGCCCCGGCTGCCAGATACACCAGTTGACTTGCGCCGCCCAGGCGAGCGCCCAAGGAGGCACCGGCCAGAAGCACGGCGAACGTTTGGCCCGTCACGGGCACCGGGGTGAACCCCAAGGGGATCCTCACCTGGGCCAGAAGAGCCGTGAGGCCGGCGAAAGCCATTACCGCCACTATCGCCAGAACCCGGTTCGAAGCGACAACCCGCCCTGTGATGACTCGCCCTGTAGTGACACCCTGCATGAAGTTTTCCTCCGGAAACGATGACGGGATCGTAGACCGTCGTCGTATGGGTTCACCGCCGATACGCTCTACGCCGTGAATCATCCCCAAGCCGTACCCAGATGGCTCATCGCGTTCGTCGTGAGTCTCTTTCTGACTGCCGGCGCGGCCGTTGGCGCGTGGGCCGTCGACCTTCCGTACGTCGGCTGGTCTCCCGGCCCGATCTCGGGTGCGGTGGACGCCGTTGTGATCGAAGAGGGCCTGGCGCGGTATACGCCTTCCGGCGACATGCTCGTTCTCACAGTCGTGTCCCAACCGCTAAACGTCTACGAACTGCTTGTCGCGATTTTCGATCCGTCTGTCGATGTCTACGACAGGGCGGTTGTGCGCGTCGAAGGCGAGTCAGACGAGGAGTACCGAACCCGCCAACTCGGGTTGATGGACGGCGCCGTCCAGCGCGCCCTGGCCATCGCGTTTAACCGGGTGGGAATCGATGTGGGCGAGATCCAGTACCGGATCGAGTCCGTGCTTGGCGGATACCCGGCCGCCGCAGTCCTGTCCCCTGGCGACTTGGTTCTTGAGGTCGAAGGGGTTCCGATGGACACGATCGAGGTCATCCGCGATCAGATCGCCGGCCGCGATCCGGGCGAAACCGTTCTTCTAAAGATCAACCGCAACGGAGTCATCAGCGACGTACAGGTCACGCTGGGCGAGACAACCGACGAGGAGACAGGCCAGCCGCGCACCATCATCGGGATCACGATCGGTCCGTTCGTCGATCCTCCGGCTCGGATCGATACGAACAACGTCGGCGGGCCGTCGGCCGGGATGATGTACACGCTGGCGCTCATTGATCTTCTTACCGAGGACGACCTCACGAAAGGTCACATCGTCGCCGGGACTGGCACGATCGAAGCTGATGCCTCCGTTGGGGGTATCGGGGGGATTCGTCAGAAGGTCGTGGCTGCAGAAGCGGCAGGCGCGGCCTACATGCTCGTGCCGGCGAGCAACTACGAAGCGGCCCTCACAGCAGAGCGCGGCGACCTGCAGTTGGTGTCCGTCGCCACCATCGATGACGCTCTGGCATTCTTTGCGAGCCTCGAACCCGCCTAAACGTTGCCGAACGGTATTCGGTGGGAGATCCTCAAGGTTCCGGTGGCCCGTCGGTAGCCTTTAGGCATGGTCGAATTTTCTCCTGACGCGATCGCGCATCGGTCTTTTCGGACGGCACTGCGCGGATTCGACCAATCTGAGGTCCGCGAGTTCCTATCCGAGCTGGCGGATTTGCTCGCTTCCCTGGCCGAAGAGAGGGATCAGCTCGCATCCCGAACCGAGGCGGGAGGACCCGATGACCTGAAGCACGAGATCGAAGTGGTCTCCAAAGAGATCCATTCGGTGCTCGAAGCGGCCCGCAGCGCGGCCGAAGCAATGCGCGAGCGCGCTTCTGGCGAAGCAGCGCGCTGGCGATCCGAGGCCATAGCCGACGCCGAGCGGGCCAGACGCGAGGCACAGGTCGACGCTGAACACCTTCGAACCGACTCGTGGACGACTTCCGAGACGCTGTTGACCCAAGCCCAGAAAGAGGCAGACCGAATCAGGGCAGAAGCTGAAAAGGAGTCACTCCGGCTGTTGGGCGAGGCAGAGCGCGATGCGCACCGGACTTTGGGCGCTGGCCGTCGCGAGTCCGACGAGACAATCCGGACTGCCCGGATGGAGGCCGAAAAGCTGGTTCTGGAGGCCAAGGCTGCCCACGACGAAATCATCGAGACCGCTACCCGCAAGGCCGAGGTCGCCCAGGAGCGCACCCTGGCATTGGAGGAGCGGCGTGACGAACTGCGTAGAGAGCTGGATTCAGTCCGATCGGCGATAGCGTCCGTTGAAAGTGAGCTGGATGAACGACGTGAAGCCCTTGGGCTCACCGCGGCGGTGCCGGAACCCTCTCGCCCTGCCCCCTCCGATGAGTGGACTCCCGGCGAGACCGTGCGGGTCGTGCGACCTGGAAGCCAGGAGGCTCACACTGGTGAGATCCCGGTCGTCGCAGAGCAGCGGCCTGCCCCTGATCCGACTCCCGAACTTCGGGTGCTGACCCCCCAGGAGCTGAGAACCAGACAGGAACCAGCACCCATTCAGACAGGGCCTATCGATGATATTCCTGACGCCCGCGCAGCGGATGTGTTGACAGAGCCAGAAGCCCCTGTAGAACCCGAGCCCCAGCCAGAGCCCCAGCCAGAACCCCAGCCAGAACCGCAGCCAGAACCGCAGCCAGAGCCGATCGAGCCTCCGGCCAGCGATGATGTCGAAGGACTGTTCGCCAGACTGCGGGATCCGGTCACCCCCTCGCCGATGGTCGATGAGCCCGCGGTCGAGGAAGAGATCGCACCCGCCGAACCACCTGTGAAGGCCGTCGCTGTGTCCGCCCCCTCCGGACCAGACCCCTTCGCTATGCGAGATGAGTTACTTCTCCCGATAGCCAACCGGGCGTTGCGCAATCTCAAGCGCCAACTGACCGAAGAACAGAACGGGGCGCTCGAGGAGATCCGCCTCAACGAGTCCGGGTGGAATCCGGATGCGAAGGCGCTGACGGCGAGCATCAAGGCCGACCTCGTCGTGCTGGCTGCGGAGAGTTTTGCAGCAGGTCATGCAGCTGCCGAAGCGCACACCGGAAAGAAGCTGTCACGGCCAACCGCGCCGAAGTCGAACCTCGCCTCCGAGTTCGCGGCCGCCATCAGCGCCGACCTTGCCCGTGCCGTGGCTGACGGTCGGGCCCACGACCACGGTGCGCGCCAACTCGGGGCAGACGTCTCCCGGGTCTTCAGGGCTTGGAGGACCGACGAGTCAGAACGGCGCATTCGTCATTACTCGAACGCCGCGTTCAACGGTGGACTGTTGGAGACATTGACCGCCTCCAAGATCTCGGATGTTCGTTGGGTCGTTTCGGGTAGGGGATGTGCGGTGTGTCGCGATCTGGGAGGACGCGACACCCTCGAAAGTGCCCCTCCCGCACATGACGGTTGCGGCTGTCTCATCGTGCCGGCATGACCGATCTGCGAATAATCGACCCGAGTTCTTAGACTCGCCCGATGTTCGTTCGCTCCTCAGAGTCCTATCAGAATTCGCCGCGTCGCCGGGGCATGACTGTGATCGCCGGCGCGATCGCTGTTGTCTATCTCTTCCTCACTGGGCTTTCGACGATCTGGACGGACTATCTGTGGTTCAACTCGGTCGGATTCGTCCAGGTGTGGCGGACCAATTGGATCATATCGGTTGCGTTGGCCGTCGGCGGAGGCCTGATCGTCTTCGGGTTCGTCTGGCTGAACTTGTGGCTCACGGACCGGATTTCGCCGCGCATGGAGCTCCTCGACCTGGGAGAGGACGAAGAGCTGGTCGAACGTTTCCGAGAGTGGGTGGAGCCGCGTCTGCGGATGGTGCGACTAGGTGTTGCCGCCGCTTTTGGGCTCCTGCTCGGTCTGGGAGTCGCAGCGTGGCGCGACGAGGTCCTGCTCTTTCTGAACCCGGTGTCGTTCGGACAGGTTGACCCCCACTTCGGGACCGATCTGGGCTTCTACCTCTTCCGGTTGCCGCTGTGGGAGCTGATCAATTCGTGGGTCTTCAACCTTCTGATCCTCACGATCATCCTGGTCGGCACCGTCCACTACCTGAATGGCGGAATCCGTGTCCTTCAGGGGAACCGGCTTTCGATGCGTTCCGGTGTCAAAACCCACATTTCCATCTTGGCTGCCGGCCTCGCTGTAGTGCGGGCGGTCGGGTACTGGATCGACACCCGCGAGCTTCTCTACTCGCCGCAGGGTTCCTTCTTCGGAGCCGGTTACACCGACATCAACGCTCGGCTCCCTGCGCTGCAGTTGCTCGCCATCGTCTCTTTGCTGGCCGCGGTGCTTTTCCTGTGGAACATCCGGCGGCCCGACTGGACCCTGGCTTTCGTTTCGATCGGTGCGTGGGCGTTCGTGTCCGTCGCCGCTGGACTCATCTACCCCTCAATCATTCAGCGCTTCACCGTTCAGCCGAACGAACTTGCAAGAGAGACTGAGTTCATCGGCCACAACGTGGAAGCGACCAGGGCTGCCTTCGGACTCGACATCGTCGAAGTGAGGCAGTTCGCTGGAGACCGCTCGCTCACGCTCGACGATATTGAGGCGAATCAGCTTTCGATCGACAACATCCGACTGTGGGATCCGGGAGTACTGAAACGCACGTATCAGAACCTTCAGGAGATCCGCGCTTATTACAGGGTGGATTCGGTGGACACCGATCGCTACATCATCGATGGCCAGCCCACTCAGGTTCTTGTTTCGGTGAGGGAGTTGGACGAGTCCTCGCCTTCGATACCGACCGACTGGCAGAACCAGATCCTCAGCTACACGCATGGTTTCGGCGCTGTATTGAGCCCTGCCAACGCGGTGGAGTCTGACGGTCAGCCGTCATTGTTCGTCAAGGACGTCCCACCGGTGTCTTCGTTCCCTGAGTTGGAACTAGATCAATCCCGCATCTACTTCGGGGAGTCCTACGACCCCAACAAGCCGGTGATCGTCGGTACGGGCGACTTCCCCCAGGAGGTCGATCTACCTGTCGGACAGGGCAGCAACTTCAACGAGTACGACGGGGCGGCCGGGGTGAATATCGGGGGCTATCTGGAGAAGCTCGCATTCGCCCTCCGCTATCGCGATCTCAACATCCTCATCTCGTCACAGCTGCGCGATGACAGTCGCATCTTGCAGGTGCGCAACATCACCGCCATGTTGGGCAAGGTTGCGCCGTTCCTTCGTCCGGATTCCGACCCCTACCCCGTCCTGTTGGACGGACGGGTCGTGTGGCTCGTCGACATGTACACGATCAGCGACAAGTACCCATACAGCCAGCCGGTGTCCGCCGCAGAGACAGCGCGTCTGGCCCGCGATACGGGACTGCCGGTGGCGGGTTTCAACTACATCCGCAACTCGGTGAAGGCATCGGTCGACGCTTTTGATGGGACGATCACGCTGTACGTCGTCGATCCGACCGACCCGGTGGTGACTGCCTGGGGTCGGGCGTATCCGGATCTGTTCACCTCAGGGCCGGCGCCGATGAACCTGCAAGAGCATTACCGATATCCCCAAGACCTCTTCAAGATCCAGTCCGAGAAGTATCTCGACTATCACGTAACCGAGGTCGGAGACTTCTTCCGGCGTTCGGACACATGGTCCATCCCCCGCGATCCGTCCACGATCGATCGTGATTCGGGTGAGCTTCTGCGCGGCGATGGGCTGACCGCCGACGGTCGGGTGGCGCTGATGGATCGATTCCTGCCGAACTACCTCTTAGTGAACCTGCCAGAAGAGGCAGACCGCTTGTCGTACGTGATCATGCAGCCGTTCACTCCGCAGGGGAAGCTGAACATGTCGTCATTCCTTGTCGGCGATTCCGAGCCGGGTCGATACGGGCGTCTGATCGACTTTCGAATGCCGACCGGCTCACTCGTGGAGGGAACCGGACAGGTGGGCGACCGGATCAATCAGGATCCTGACATCTCCCAGCAGCTCACACTCTGGGACCAAGAGGGGTCGAACGTTCTGTTCGGTGACATGCTCGTTGTTCCGATCGAGCAGTCGCTGCTCTATGTCATGCCTGTGTATCTGGCCGCAGATGCCGGTGGA
Organism: Acidimicrobiia bacterium; assembly: GCA_041744795.1. GTDB lineage: Bacteria > Actinomycetota > Acidimicrobiia > Spongiisociales > ZC4RG35 > DATHWB01. The sequence goes on along the minus strand of JBGTKD010000176.1, from coordinate 10,748 downwards.
GGTCTTCCCGAGTTCCGCCGTGTCATCACAGTTTTCGGTGATCGTGTTCGCTGGGGTGCCACTCTCGACATTGCTCTGGCACAGGTCTTCGGAGAGTCGGTGGGTGATCCCGATGTCACTCCGCCAACCGACGAGCCGCCGACCACCGACGACGGCCGCACGATCGACGACTTGCTGACCGAGGCCTCCGAGACGTTCGACCGGGCACGCGATGCGCTCCGTAACGGCGACTTGGCCGAATACCAGCGACTGTTCGAGAGAGCTGAGGAGCTGGTGGACCGGGCTCTAAGTCTTCTCGACCCGGATCTCGAGGCGGCATTGCGCGGCATGTTCAGCGGATAAGGCGAACTAGCGGTGTGCTGTCGATGACCGAACCCCTCTGGCTCCCATCGGCTGCCCGCGTCGGGGCCAGCGCCATAGACGCTTTCCGGCGCAAGGTGTCGGAAACTCGTGGTCTCGACCTGCCCGATACCGACGCCCTGCACCGTTGGTCGATTTCCGACCCGGCCGATTTCTGGACCGAGGTCTGGGACGACACCGGGATGATCGGCGATCGCGGGGACACTTCGCTCATCCCGGGGACCGAGATGCCGGATTCGGTGTTCTTTCCTGACGCTCGGCTGAGCGTTGTCGAGAACCTGCTCGACGGCCGGGGTGCATCCCCGGACTCGCCTGCCATCGAGTACCGGAGAGAGGATGGCCTTCATCGGACCATTAGCTGGGCCGAGCTGCGTATAGAAGCCGCAGCCTTCGGCGCGGCGTTGAAGCAGGCGGGGGTTGTGCCGGGAGACAGGGTGGCGGCATGGATGCCGCACATGCCCGAAACGGTGATCGCCATGCTCGGAGCGGCGTCTATTGGGGCGGTGTTCACGTCTACTTCTGCCGATTTTGGTACCGCAGGCGTTGTCGATCGCTTCGGCCAGGTCGAGCCGAAGGTGCTGGTGGCCGCCGACGGATACACCTACGGCGGCAAGACCTTCGAAAGGTTGCCTCAGATAACCGAAATCCTCGCTCAGCTTCCTTCCGTGATCACGACCGTGGTCGTGTCGAACATCGGCGAACCGGACACTGCTGGCGCGCCAAACACCGTGACATACGACGCGTTTGTCGGTCCGCACCGTGGCGCTCCGCTGTCGCTCGAGCGGTTCCCCTTCGACCATCCGCACTACGTGCTCTATTCGTCTGGAACGACCGGTAAGCCCAAGTGCATGGTGCACATGACGGGCGGAGTCCTGCTCAAACACATGCAGGAGCAGAGGCATCATCTAGACGTTCGGCCCGGGGATCGTCTCTTCTATTTCACGACTTGCGGCTGGATGATGTGGAACTGGCTCGTTTCTGGTTTGTCCACCGGAGCCACGATCGTGCTCTTCGACGGCAACCCTTTTCATCCTGGTCCGGAGGCTCTCTTCGATCTGGTCGACGACGTGGGTGTCACGATGCTGGGAGTGTCGGCGAAGTTCATCGACGCCGTTCTCAAGTCGGGGTTGCGCCCGGTCGAGTCCCACCGCCTTTCGAAGTTGAGGACGATCGCCTCGACCGGCTCGCCGCTTTCTCCCGAAGGTTTTGCTTTCGTCTACGACGGCATCAAATCCGACGTTCATCTGGCGTCGATCTCAGGCGGCACGGATCTTTGTGGTTGTTTCGTCGGCGGTGATCCCACCAAGCCTGTCTACCCGGGCGAGATTCAAGGGCCCGCCCTCGGCATGGCGGTGGAGGTCTTCGACGACGAGGGCAATCCTTTGGGACCAGACGAGCAGGGCGAACTCGTGTGCACGGTGCCCTTCCCGTCAATGCCGATCACTTTCTGGGGTGACGACGGCGATGAGCGATACCGCCGCGCCTACTTCGACCGCTTCCCCGGGGTTTGGACCCACGGTGACTTCGCCATGTGGACACCGCGGGGCGGCATGGTGATCCTCGGCCGGTCGGACGCCACGCTAAATGCTGCAGGTGTGCGTATCGGGACCGCCGAGATTTACCGGGTCGTGGAACAGTTCGACGAGGTGTTGGAGGCAGTGGCCGTTGCCCAGCGGCAGGGGAGCGATACCCGGGTCGTCTTGTTCGTCCGACTGGCTGACGGCGGCGGGCTCACAGCCGAGTTGGAATCTGAGATACGTCGCCGGCTCAGGACCGAGGAGTCACCCCGTCATGTGCCTGCGGTCATTGCTGTGGTCGATGACATCCCTCGGACTCGCAGCGGCAAGATCTCCGAGTTGGCGGTGACAGCGGTGGTAAACGGGGACCCTGTGAAGAACACCGAGGCCCTAGCCAACCCCGAGACGCTCGACTTTTATCGCGACCGGCCGGAGTTGCGGACCTGACCTCGAGCGGTTCTGCTCGGCGGCGCTCAACCGCCTAGGAGACGGAGGACGTCGAGGGTGATGAGCACCAGCAGGAAAGCGATGACCCCTAAGTGGAGGACAGTGATCGGCTTGCGCCACGGATGCCGGAGACGCCAGAAGCGACGCAGACTGAACACGTTGGCGCCGATCGCCACGGTGCCGATGGCGATCCCGAGACCAGGGCCGACACCGGGGGCGAGACCGAGAAACGGTGTGACGAACGGGAGAACGACGTAGGCCAGCGCACACCGGACGCCTGAAACAAACATCGAGACGCTGAAGGCCCGCTGTGCCTTACCAAGATCCGGCGCGGCGGTCGACGGCTCCACGACTCCTGTGCTTGTAGTGACGACCCGATCCATCGCTGGGACGATAACGCGCCGATTGGCTGAGCCGAACTCTGATCTAGCTGGTCTATTCGATCACGTCGAGGTGGCGGCGCCACAGACCGGCGTACACGCCGTTGGCGGCGACTAGATCCTCGTGACGCCCGCGTTCGACGAGGTGGCCGCCGTCGAGGACCAGGATCTCGTCGGCGTCGGTGACCGTGTCCAGACGGTGGGCTACGACGATCACAGTGCGGCGCCCGCGCTCCTTGGCGATCGCAGAAAGTACTCGACGTTCGGTGTCCAGATCGAGTTCGGAGGTGGCCTCGTCAAGGATCAGGACCTTCGGGTCCCTGAGGAGGGCCCGGGCGATCGCAAGTCGCTGTCGTTGTCCTCCGCTGAGGGTCTCGCCGAGTTCGCCGATGGTCGTGTGGAGGCCGTGTGGCAACGATCGCACCCAGTCGCCGAGCGCTGCAGAGTTGAGGGCTGTCCACAGCTCATCCTCGCTGGCTTCGGGGTGGGCCAGCAGCAGGTTGGAGGCGATCGAGCCGTAGAAGATGTCGGGTCGCTGGGCGACCAGGGTCACGCTTGTCCGCAAGTCCGCTGGGTTGAGATCTGTGAGGCCTACGCCGCCGAGGGACACCCGCCCGCCATCCGGATCCCGAAACCTCATCAACAATTCGACCAGTGTCGATTTGCCCGACCCTGAAGGCCCGACGACTGCCACATACGCCGTGTCGGGGATGGCTGCCGCGACGGCTTCCAGACTCGGGGTATCGGAGTGGGCGTGCCTGACGGAAACGTCCTCGATCAAGACCGAGCCATCGGATGGTGCTCGCGTCGACTCGGTCGGGAACGTCACTGGAGGCTGGCGGTCGGACAGTTCGAACAGCCGTCCAGCGGCAGCGAGGGCCTGTTCCAAGTCCGCCACGATGTCCTCCACGGCTCGGGCTGGACCGGTTCCCACCCAGGCCACCACGATCGCAGCCGCCACCGCGGCGAGGTCCAGCACGCCCGCGTCAAACAGGTCGAGAACCACCAGGGTCACGACAACGACTGCCGCCCCCGCCAGCAGGTCGCCGATACCAGATCGTGCAGCAGCCACCCGAGACAGACTGGTGCGGACTTCCGCGCCCGTCGTCGAAAGCGCTTCCACTTGTCCGGAGATGACCCCCTCCGCCCCAAACACCACCACGTCCCTGGCGCCCTGTACCGCGTCTGTGAACAGCGCAGCCGTCTCGCCACTCTGGTCACGCGCCTCGCGCGAGAGTGTGGCCACCCGGCGGGCGCGTATCCACGGCGCGACGACGACCATCAGGAGTGGGAACGCGACGAACGCCAATCCGACAGCGGGGTCAACCCAGACCGCCAATCCGACCGCGGCCAGTATTGGGACGAGGACGGCGCTCGCCATCGGTGCCAATGTGTGTGCGTAGAAGGGTTCGACCCTGTCGATGTCCCCGATGACACGGTTAACCAGATCGCCGGTTCGTTCGTCTTCGAGCCCAGCGGGTGCCAGCGGGACCAGCGTGCGATAGGCGTCTACCCGGAGGTCCGCCAGTAGTCGGAACGCTACGGCGTGACCCGTGAACTGCTCTACATAGCGGAGCGTTCCCTTCGCCACTGCCATTGCACCCAGTACGAGTAGGAGGTTGCCAACGGAGGAATCCGCACCGAACTCGATCACCGTCACAACCGCAACCGCGGGTATCGCCACGCCCAGGCCCTGGTTAATCACGCGGGCTGTCGCCGACGCGGCCATCAGCGGGGCAAGCGGCCGGATAAGAACGAGGAGTCGCCTCGCAACTTGACGGCGGGTCACGACTCGCCCCCAGACTGTCCTGCGAAGCCCGGGCCGAGGATTCCCGCGGCATCTGTTCCCGTCAGGTCTCGGACCGGTCGTCCACCGTCGAGAATCAGCACCCGATCGGTTCCAGCAATGGTGGACCGGCGGTGGGCGATGATGACGACCGTGCGTCCCACGGTGAGACGCTCGATCGCCGTCCGTAGTCGTTCTTCGGTCGCCAAGTCCACATTTGATGTCGGTTCGTCGAGAACCACGACCTCTGCATCGGCGAGAAGAGCCCGGGCTATCGCCAACCGCTGCAACTCGCCGCCGCTGAGCCGCATTCCGCGTTCGCCGACAGGCGCGTCGAGTTGATCCCGGCGCTGGCGTATAGCATCGGCGAGGTCGGCGGCTTCGAGGGCGGTCCACAGTTCCTGGTCGGTCGCATCCGGCTTGGCGAGCCGCAGGTTGTCGGCCACCGACCCGTGGAACAGGAAGGGGCGCTGGGGGACGAGGGTGGCGCTGCCGTTCACCCGAACAGTCCCGACGGTGGGCTGGAGCAATTCAAGGATCAGGTGAGCGATCGTGGATTTGCCCGCTCCCGACGCTCCTACCAGCGCCACTCTCTCGCCTGCACCGATGGTGAACGTGGCTCCGTCGATCGCTTGGGTGCCGTCCGGATAGGCGAATTCGACTGAATCGAACTCGATGGTCCCGCCGTCTTGGTGCTCGGTTGAGGTTGCCCCATCCTGATCGTGTGTGGCTAGGCCTAGAAGCTCCCGCACTTCCGCGGCTGCGGCGCGACCGATAGCCCCGACGTAGAAGAAGCGGCCGATTTGGCCAAGCGGTTCAATCAGCATGACGCCGAGTAGGACAATGGCGACCGCTTCGCCGACGCTGATCGCGCCGGCGGATAGCCGGGTCGCGGCGAGTGCGGCTGCCGCGACGACGGTGCCGAACGTGAACAGGGTGTCGACCGCGAGCAGAGCGAGCTGATTCACTCTCAGCAGCCTCATCGTCTCGTCGCGGAGACGCTCTGCCTCCCGTTCGATGTCGTCGCCGTAGGCGTCGGCCCGGTCGAGTGCCGTGAGTGTCCGCAAGCCTTGAATTCCGTCCAGGAACCGGGAGGCCAACTGATCGGCCGTCTCCCGGTACCGGGCGCTCACCGACGTGAAGCGTTTCTCGAGAAGGCGCAGCAGGAGGGGAATCAGCGGCAGGACGGCCAACAGGACGGCACCTGTGGGCAAGTCAATGGTTGCTATCACTGCGATGAGAAGCAGGGGGATAGTCATCCCGCCGATAAGTTGGGGAAGGAAGGTGCCGGCGAGCGCCCCGACGGCGTCGACACCTTCGGTGGCCTTGGCGACCGTGTCGCCTGTTCGGCGTCCTGACCACGGACCAACCCGCATGACGGCAGCGAGGAGGCGGCGACGGAGGTCGGACTCGACGCGGGTGGCCGTGATGGTGGCGGCCAGAGGCGGGATCACGGCGAGTACGGCTCGTCCGAGGAGTAGAACAGCGAGCCATGTCAGCAGTCCGGTGTCGAAACCCTGGTCCCCGGCTCGATCGATGATCCGTCCGATCGCAACGACCGCCGCCGCTCCAAGCACGGCGCGCGCCCCACCGGCGAGGACAGAAGTCCGGATTCCATGCCGTCCGGCGGCGAAGAGGCGGACGCGCTCCTCGCGGCCTGTGGAGACGTCGGTGTCAGTCATCGCTGGCGCATCCTACGGACTGCCCCGGTTGATATCTCGAGGCGAGCTCGATGGCCCCGCCCGTACGCGAGTTGGAAGTCTGGATTTCGATGGCACTCCGCTGGCGTTGAAGCCTCCGACAAGATCTAGCTTTGCGAACAACCCTCGACCTTCCTACCCTTGCGCCCACACGACGCGGGGTGGAGCAGCCTGGTAGCTCGTCGGGCTCATAACCCGAAGGTCGCGGGTTCAAATCCCGCCCCCGCTACGAACAGCAGTTGACCGAAATCAGCTGTCGAGTTGACAGAAATCCGTCGGACTCACCGTCCGGCGGATTTCGTCGTTCCTACGATGTCCCCGAGTCGGCATGCAGGACCTTCCTGCTCACCGAGCGACTTCGCTCACCATGATCGATGACGTGCGGGAACGACCGGCCGGATAGGGGTACCGACATGAAGTCCACGCAGGCCGAACTCGACACGCTCATGGACTCTGATGCGGTCACGCTCAAGGGGACCCAGTGGGGAGAGATGGCGGTGAACATCAACCGCTTCGACCCGGGAGTCGATCTGTCACCACTACTCGCTCAGGTTTCGAGCGGTTCGTGCCCCGTACCGCACTGGGGTTACGTGATCGAGGGTTCGTGGAGCGTCAGGTACACCGATGGTTCCACCGAGACGATCAACGCTGGCGAGGTCTATTACATGCCGTCCGGACATGATCGTGTCTTCACAGAGACCGGTTGTTTGCTGGCTGAGTTCAGCCCGGCCGCTGAAAATGCAGCTTTCATGGAGGAAGTGGCGCCGCTGCTCGCCCAGTAACCAGATGAACCAATGTCGGTTCGTGTGAAAAATCGGCCAATGGTGTGTGGACGCACCACCCCGGAAGGCGCGAAACCCCCGGTCAGGCATTTCTGTCAACTACCGACGAACGACAGCTAACCGAAAAGTGGCTGTCGAGTTGACAGAAATCCGTCGGGGAGAAATCTCCAGCGGATTTCGTCGTTCCAGACGGGTTCGAGACAGGGCGACGATACGAGAAAACGCCCTCGAAGGGGCGTCATCTGCGTTGAACAGGTTTTAGAGGCAGGAGACGCCGATCCCCGGAGGCGGGGATGGTGTGGCGGACTAGGTGGTGGCTGGCTGCCGGGGAGGTTTTCCTTGGGCCATCTTCTTGCCGGCGACAGCTGTGCGGCCGGCGTAGCTGCCCCCTCGTCACCCTGTTCGGATTGATCTGGCTTGGAATCGTCCTCTGGCGTGGGTGAGTACAAGGTCAATCTTCGAGTGTCAGTGGCTCGGTTGATGGGTCGCCCAGTATTCCCGGACGAGTCGGCTGAACTCCTCCGGCGCTTCGAGCGGGCTCAGGTACGCCGACCCTTCCAACACTCCCACGGAACCGTCAGGTAGCAACTGGCTGGCCGCCCTTGCTTGATCCGGCGTCCAGTCGGCGTGCTCTGTGCCGGTGAGGAACAGCGTCGGTACCTGCACCTTGGGCAGCAATGGCGTGAGGTCCGGTCGTCGGAGCGAGATCGACGCCACCGCATTGGCGAGTCCGCCAGCCTTCACGAAGCTGTCACGTGTGAGTGCGACCGCGGCCGGATCATTGGAGCGTGTCCGTTCGGAGAGCAGCACTTCGATGACGCTGTCGACCAGGAATCGGCGCGGGCCGAACAAGCGGTACACCATGAGGAGCATGGAAGTCTGGATTCGTCCCGATCGCGTGTAGCTGTGAACCGGTGTGCCCGCAGCGACGAGACTCCTGAATCGTTCGGGATGCTTGCTCGCGGCGATCAAGCCAACGTGACCGCCCCATGCATTTCCGACCCAGTCGATAGGTCCATCGATGTCGAGGTGATCGATGATGGACATCGCTGCATCGGCGCACCCTTCCATGGTGTACCGCCGGCCAGGATCGGTGCTGGCGCCGTGGCCGGGCCCGGTCACGAGGACGAGTCTGCGATCCTCGGCGAGATCCCCTTCGACACGTTGCCAACTCCGACTGTCGACGAACAGGCTGTGCCACAACAACGCAGTTGGCCTACCGGGAGCATCGCCGAAGATGCGAACCGCGAGATCGCCCACGGTTGTCGAGATCATCTGCTCCCTCTGCATCGCCTCTCCCGACTTGACACTGTCAACCCAGTATTGTCATATTGCTTGACAGTGTCAATCGGAACTAAAAAAAGTGGCGCATGACGGGACAGAGTTGACGAGTCGGCTCATCGCTACCGCGCTGGAACTGCTCGAAGCGCAGTCGGCGGAACAACTGAGTATCCGCCAGGTAGCGCAGCGGGTCGGTGTGAGCCACCAGGCGCCGTACGTCCACTTCGGCGACAAGCGGCGTTTCCTCGCTGCCGTCGCTGGTGCGGGACTCGAACATGCCGTGACCGACGCCGCCAGGCGCATTGCTGCCGTCGGGCTGGACCCCGGTGCCCGTCTTCATGCCCTCGTAGACGCCTACCTCGCGTTCATCGACGGACAGCCCCACGTCCATGACCTCGTCTACGGTCCACTCGTCGTCATGTCGGATCACCCTCGACTCCAGGCTGCAGCCATCAGGTACTGGACAATCCTGCGCGAGACCGTCGCCGCCAACCAGCCGTCAGGCGTCGACGAAGCTGAGGTGCTCCGACGCTGTGCGACCGCGTGGGGGATGGTGTACGGCCTAGCGCGACTCAATGCTGCAGGAAAGATCCCGCCCACTGTTCCCGCCGACCGGACGCAGCTGCTGCACGACGCCATCGAGGTCATGGTCGATGGATGGCAGAGGGATAGCAGTTAGGAGAGAGATCCTGCAACAAGTTGGATCTGACGATCGGGCCTGTCCGCGTCTCTCTTAGCGATGATCGGTTTCCCAGATGTACCAGTGGCGGTTCGTGTGAAAATCGAGCCAATGGTGTGTGGACGCACCACCCGAAACGGCGCGAAACCCCCGGTCAGGCATTTCTGTCAACTACCGACGAACAGTAGTTGACAGAAAAAAGCTGCTGAGATGACAGAAATCCGTCGGAGAGTCAGCTCCGGCGGATTTCGTCGTATCACGTCGAGTCGAAATACGGTGCCCAGCTCGGGCGCGGCCCCTCAAAGGTGGCATCGTTACCTATCCGACGCGACTCGTTGTTCCGAACCTCGTCGACATCCAGCAGCCACCGATACTTGAAGTAGATCTCTCGGCGAATGAGACGCACTCGCGTGTCGTGCGTCATGGCCGCCGCTCTGCCGGCCTCCCGCAGATCACCCAACGGCACTGCCGCCAGTCGCCGAAAGTCGGCATACCAGTCGATGTCAGAGTCCTGACCGGGCAGGGGCGGCAGCCAGAACGTGTTGGCGTGCGCCACGAGCAGCCTCCCGTCTCGCTCAGCCCACCCGAGGCGAACTGCGGCCCGTTGGTTCGTTCCGATGTCCGACACCCGGTTCACTCGTGCGACCAGTACTTCGGTGTCAGGACCAGCTTTGGCGCCAAGCTCACAACTGGGATGGAGCACCAGTACCTTGTGCCACGGCTTTCCCTTGCCAGTCCGCAAGTTCGGAAGATCAGGAGTTGCGCAGACGTCACCGTATCGAAACGGGTACATGGCCTCGTCCGCAGGGGACACCCAGTACTGGTCCGCGAGCGGGTACCAGAAATCCTGCATCGTCTCAGTCGTCGACCGTCACAAGCTCTTCGTCGAGCTCCTCGACGTAGACACCGGACGAAATCCGCCCACGGCTGATCGGGCGGCCCTCTTCGTCAGAGTCCAGTCGCACGGGCAGGTGGTACTGCAGCTGGTTGAGAATCTGCCAGCTGTCGTCGTCCAGGTCGAAGCCCAGCCCTTCCAGAGTTGACGACGGAATCGCGGCACCAGCCCGAACCGCCGCCAACAGCAGAGGCAACAACTCGCGAACCTGGGACAATCGAACAGAAGCGGCACGGAACTCCTCGAAGAGCACCGGGTCAAGCACGACCGCAGCAACCTCGTCCTTGTACCGACCGACCTCCACCACCGGATGAGCAGAGAGCAGAGCTCGCAGTTTTGGGCCGCTAGCCGCCTGACGGAACTCAGCAGTGCCGACCGCGAACGGCTTCTCAGTGTTGTCCGACATGTTGTACATGATACCTACTGTGCGAGCATTAGCAACAGCAGCAACCATTTCCACGTCCATAGCCGCTTGCGGGCGCCACCGAGCAGCAGACGGTGTGTGAAAATCCGGCCGATGGTGTGTGGACGCACCACCCCGAACGGCGCGAAATCCCCGGTCAGGGATTTCTGTCAACTACCGACGAACAGCAGTTGACAGAAATCAGCTGTCCAGTTGACCGAAATCCGCCGGAGAGAGATCTTCGGCGGGTTTCGTCGCTTCTGGGGTGCTGCGCGGTCGTGTGTCAACGAAGATCTGGAAGAGCGCACCTCGGTCGCAGGGTTTCGGATCGGTAGTCGACCGCCAAACGAGTATATGAGTAGTCATCGGCGCTGAGATGAGTAGGACCCTTCCTCCAGTGGCCCGTACCCTCCGAGCCGAACCGAGGACCCCTGGTCCAGGCCGACAGCAGATTGGAGCAAAGAGTGCATGAGCAAACGTTGGCTGCTCACCGCCCTACGTCGACGATGATCCTTCGA
>JBGTKD010000175.1:0-4681 GCA_041744795.1 Acidimicrobiia bacterium | reverse complement strand
CAGGCAGAGCTGGCGCTGCGCAACGCTCAGGTCGCCCGCTCCCGGGAACTGGCAGCCGCTGCTGAGGCCGCCCTCGACGTCGACCCCGTGCTTGCCAAACTGCTGGGACTCGCTGCGATCGATGCCGCCGGAGGCGAAGCGAGCTTCGATGTTCGCAGCACCCTCCGCCGCGCTCTCGACCGGGATCGGGTGAGGGCGACATACGTCTGGCCCGGGGACCGTGAAGTGACCTTCTTCTGGACCGACCTCCACCCGTCCCGAAACCGGATGGTGGCGGGCGGAGAATGGCCGCCACCCAGCTCGTATCTCGAGGTCTACGACTTCGACACCGACAGCGTGTTGTGGTCGTTCGAGGTTGATGACCCGTCGGTGGTCATAGAGCGGCCGATCTTCAGTCCGGATGGCCGTCTGGTGGTGGCTGGTCTCATCTGGATGCGCGACGAGGCGGAGGAGGCCAACTCACCAACGGACAGTGCGCAGGTCGAGCTGGGGGCCTGGGTATTCGATGCCGAGACCGGTGAGCCGGTAGTCCAGGTACCGTTGCATCCCCGTTGCGGTGGAGTCGTCCTGGCGGTCTCCCAAACCCACCTACTCGTCGGGTACGTCAACGACGAGGCGCTTCCCTGCACGAGGCCCGACGAAGAGTGGCGTTACGTGCTCGAACTCGTCGATATCGCCTCAGGCGAGCGCCAGGCCGTGGCCCCGTCCGCGACAGAGCTCCAAGCATTTATGAGCGAGGATGGCCGGATCGTCGCCTTCACGGACGAGATCGAGGGGGGGCAGCAGGTGACCGTGGTTCTCGCAGTCGAATCCGGGGAACGGGTCCTCGAGCTCAAGTGGGAGGACCACCCCGGAATCACGCCGGGCTGGCCGGTGGGGCTCAGCTCCGACGGGTCGCTTCTGCTGGTGGGAGACAGGCCGATGGCGGTTTGGGACGTGCAGAACAAGAGCCGCTTGGCGACTTTTGGAGGGCACGCCGGTGAGGCGGTCCCCCGCTTCGCCCCTGACGGTGAATCGGTCTTCTCAATCGGCCGGGAGGGGACCTTGCGCCGTTGGTTCGCCCGGCGCGGCACCGAAGTGGCGTCCTATCCGTCGGTGGGTACGTCCGGCCGTCTCTCGGTTGGAGACGACGGTCGGGTCCTCGTACCCGATGGAACGAACAAGAGCGCCCGGTTGCTCTACACCGGGCCGGTTGGGGAAAAGGGGGCGGTGGCTACCTGCGGTGGCTTCGTTCTCGCCGGGTCGATGGGGGGCTCGGGCGCGCGGGCAGTCGTCGGAGAGATCTGTCCCGACGGTCGATGGGTGTCGTTCTTTGTAGATCTCGATGGCGGCGAGGTTGTTGGAGAGATTCCTATGCGCTCGCAGGGCCAGGAGGTCTCCCCGGACGGGAAGCTGGTGGTTCTCCAGGAACCAGGCGAGCCCCCGCCACCCGGAGCCCCCGGGTCCGAATGGGAAGGCGACTGGGTCGGGTCGCTGTGGGTGCGGGACCTGGCAACCGGGGAGCCGGTGATCGAACTCGACGGGTTCTGTTCACATGGCTTCAACGGGCCTCCCCATCCCGAGTGTCGAACGTATCCTGAAACACCATTCCGAGCCTGGATCTTTCGTCTCGCCTGGTCGCCCGAGGGCGAGTACATCGCAGCGATCAGTCACGCAGGGTTCCATCCTGTTGACGTAGTGATCTGGGACGCCAGGACCGGAGAGATCGTCGGTCATTACGGCTGTGAGGGCTTCGCTACCAGCGCAATATTCTCCCCGGACGGCGCTGAGCTGATCGTGTCCTGCAGGACGGGAGCGCTGGTGTCGATTCGGACCGACACCTGGGAGGTCGACACAACCCGCTCCTATCAGCTCGACCAGTCGGTGGTGGGGAGGGACAGTGTGGCGTTTATCGGCTACTCGGCCGACGGGTCCACGCTGGTAGCGGTCGGGGGCGACGTTGGCGTTGGCGTTGGCGGAGTGCTCTGGATCGACGCCCTCACCCTGACTCCCGAAGAAGATCTCCTCCAGGCCTTTATCGGCTCTCCCAAGTCGTATGCAATCAGCCCCGACCGTACTCTGGTCGCGGTGGGCTCTTCGGATGGCTTTGTCAAGGTTTTCGACATCGAAACCCGCCGCCTGGTGGACGAGTTCGTCGTTGAAGGTCAAGTCCAGGGTCTCACCTTCATGAACGACAGCACGTTGGTTGTCGCTCCCGAGAACGGAAACCTGTACCTCTACACGCTGGACATCGATGAGTTGCTCGGGTTGGTCCGTGACACACTCACACGATCCTTCACCCCGCTGGAGTGCGAGCGGCACGGTTTCGGGGATGACTGCCCGACTTTGGAGGAGTTGCAGGTCCGATGAGGGGAAAGAGGATCCCGAGGGCTGCGCTGACCACAACGGGATGCTGAATCCAGGCAAAAACCCGTTTCCGGCTTTGATAGCCTGGGTACGAGCACTCACGACCCAAATAGGAGGGGACATGGAGTACTTCGAGAGAGCGTGGGAGAATTTCTTGGAAATCCTCCCACAGATCGCCCTGTTCTTGCTGATCCTGATTGTCGGCTGGATCGTGGCGCGAGCGATAGAAAAACTTCTCGACGCCCTGCTGGAGAGGATCGGGTTCGACCGCTGGGTTGAGCGAGGCGGAATCAAGAAAGCGTTGGCGCGTAGTGAGTACGACGCCAGTGACCTGCTCTCCAAGATCGTCTTCTACGGGCTCATGTTGGTGGTACTCCAGGTTGCGTTTGGGGTCTTCGGCGACAATCCGGTCAGTGAACTAGTCGACGGACTGATTGCCTATCTGCCCAATGTCTTCGTCGCAATCCTTATCCTGGTCATCGCGTCGTACGTGGCTGCGGCCGTGCGAGACATAGCGCAGGCTTCGCTGGGGGGCCTGGATTACGGTCGGCTTCTAGCCAACATCGCCTACTGGGCGATCCTGTTGGTGGGGATTTTCGCCGCTCTCGACCAACTAGCGATTGCCCCGACGATCGTCAACGGTCTGTTCTACTTCCTGCTAGCTGTGATCGGCGGCTCGCTGATCATCGCTGTGGGTGGTGGGGGGATCGTCCCCATGAGACAGCGATGGGATCGTTGGCTGGCCCGCGTCGAGGCTGAAGCACCTCGGATCGCGAGGGAAGCCAGCATGAGCGACACCGCATCGGAATCCGGCATGGCCGACACTCCGCCACACATTCCGGAGCACGGCCAAGCCTGAACGGAGGTCGGTGATCCGAGCCCTGCTCGATCAATCCGGCGGCATGTCCAGCGGTATGTACCGATGCGCGAGGTCAATTGGCCCCACGTTCACGCTGCGCATGCCTGACGGGTCGTTGCCCAGCGGATAGCCGACCGGACCGGATATCACCTGGGTGAAGCCGTTGGCGACGGCAATGTGATTCCTGTGCCAGTGGCCGGCGAAGCCGAAACGGACACCGGCCCGCTGGGCGAGTTCGAGGATGTGCGCCCGGCGCTCGATAGGCAGATTCCAGTAGAGGTCCGGTTCGTCCGGAGTGTTTAGGAAGAGCGGGTGGTGGCCAACGAGAACGACATGGTCGATGGATCGCTGACTTCTCGCCGACAGTTCGGTGTCGAGGAACTCGCGCTGGCGAACCCACTCGTCCTCAACGAGTTCGGGATGGTCGATCACCGTGGTGTTCATCACGACGAACAGCGTTCTGTCGTGAACGAACGAGTACCAGTCAGGTCCGAATCGCTCGCGGTAGCGGGCTATCGAATCGGGAGTAGGGATCACGGCGTCGGGAGCGATGTCATGGTTTCCGGGGACCAACCTGACGGTGATTTCGGGATCAACTCCCGCGGTGATCGACAGAAACTCCTCGGTCTGGTCGTCGCTAGTCGGGTCGTCGATGAGGTCGCCGCCGATCAGCACGAAGGCTGGGCGGGTTGAGTTGATCATCTCCACCGCGCGCCGATAGCGGGCGGCGTCCCATTCGAAGCCTGCAGCCTCCGGAGCTTGGCGAACGGTCATCCCCTTGGCGGCATACTCGTCGATCGCGGACTGGTCGAGACCCGAGAACGTCGCGTAACAACCGAGCTGGGTGTCGGCAAGAAAGACGAACCGAAATCTTGTCTGGACCATGGGCTACGGAAACTAATGATGCTGTCGGCTCTGCTGCGACCGCTGCGTGCAACAATCGGAGGCCATGAGCAAGATCGCGATCCTGGCAGTCGACGACGATCCCCAGGTCCTGGCCGTGGTCGCCCGAGACCTTCGACAGAGATACGGCCAGCATCACCGCATTCTCCGGACTTCGTCCGGTTCCGAGGCGTTGGCGACCCTCACCGATCTCAAGGCGAGGGGTGACACGGTTGCGGTGCTCGTGGCGGACCAGAGGATGCCTGCCATGACGGGAACCGAGTTTCTCGCCCAGGCCAAGCAGATTTTCCCGGACACCAAGACGGTCCTGCTGACCGCCTATGCCGACACTTCCGCCGCCATCGAGGCGATCAACGCTGTTCATCTCGACCACTATCTCCTCAAGCCGTGGGACCCACCCGAAGAGCATCTGTTTCCGATCCTCGACGAACTGATCGACGAGTGGACTGCGGCCCATCCCGCTCCCTACGACGGTGTCAGGGTCTATGCCACCCGCTGGTCGCCAACGGCCCACGTCGTGAAGGACTTCCTAGCCCGCAACCGCGTTCCGTACCGGTTCTTCGACGTCGAACT
>JBGTKD010000174.1:0-14304 GCA_041744795.1 Acidimicrobiia bacterium | reverse complement strand
ACCCCGGGAAGAGGGGAGCCGGGCAGCCCGTAGAGCACCGCGGGTCGGCTCCGGATCGCGAAGCTTGGTCCCCCCGCTAAACACCAGGAGGGCGGCGGTCATGAAAAACCACCCCTCCAACATTGTCCGTCAGGCTAGTTGTGGACGCGCGTGATGCCAGCCGAGGGGACTAGAAGCCAAAGGCCGCCGTCGATAGTTTCAGCGTGCCCCCGTAGCTCAATGAATAGAGCACGTCTCTGACTAAGGCGAAGGTTGCGGGTTTGAGTCCCGTCGGGGGCAGAAGTCTTTGCTCGCTTGAGTTTGCGGCCACGATCTCCGATAATGGCCTCAGTCAGAGACGTGGCTCTTGATTGAGCGGGACTTGTTCTCGCAGTCTGAGTCCGAACGCCTGTCGTGAATAGGCGGCGAAAAGTGCCCCGGCTTCAGTCGGGGCACTTTCGCGTCCGGCTAGATCGATCAGCGCTCGACGGATCGTCCCGGGGATCGAGCGGTACCCTCTCGGCTCCATGTCCTACCGACTCGACCATTTGGACCTCCTTGAAGCGGAGGCAATCCACATCATCCGGGAGGCAGCTGCCGAATCCGAACGCCCGGTCGTCCTCTTCTCCGGTGGCAAAGACTCCGCGGTCGTGCTCAAGCTGGCTGTCAAGGCGTTCGCCCCGGCCCGGCTCCCCTTCCCGGTCATGCATGTCGACACGGGGCACAATTTTCCAGAGGTGATCCAGTTCCGGGACGCCACGATGGAAGAACTCGGAATCGAACTGATCGTGGCCTCCGTGCAGGAGGCCATCGACCAGGGTCGAGTAGTCGAAGAGACCGGCCCACGTGCATCTCGCAACCGCCTGCAAACCGAAGCGCTGCTCACAGCCATCGACCGGCACCGCTTCGACCTCCTGTTCGGCGGGGCTCGCCGTGACGAGGAGCGGGCGCGAGCCAAAGAGCGGGTG
Source organism: Acidimicrobiia bacterium (assembly GCA_041744795.1). Classification (GTDB taxonomy): domain Bacteria; phylum Actinomycetota; class Acidimicrobiia; order Spongiisociales; family ZC4RG35; genus DATHWB01. The sequence goes on along the minus strand of JBGTKD010000174.1, from coordinate 13,357 downwards.
TTCTCCCACCGTGACGAGTTCGGTCAGTGGGATCCGAAGAACCAGCGGCCCGAACTGTGGGGGCTGTACAACCCGCGCAAGCGTCAAGGCGAGAGCCTGAGAGTGTTCCCGATCTCGAACTGGACCGAGATGGACGTGATGCACTACTGCCTGCGGGAAGAGATTGCCTTGCCGTCCATTTACTTCTCCCACATCCGCGAGGTGTTTCTACGTGACGGAATGTGGATGGCCGAAGGCCCGTTTATCAACCGCTCCCAAGGCGAGGAGATAGTCGAACGCGTCGTTCGGTTCCGGACGGTTGGTGACATGAGTTGCACTGCGGCGGTCGAGTCGACGGCCGCAACGCTGGACGAGGTCATTGTCGAAGTCGCCGCCAGCCGGACTTCGGAGCGAGGGGCGAGCCGGGCGGATGACCGCACTTCGGAAGCGGCCATGGAAGACCGCAAACGCGAGGGGTACTTCTGATGGAACTTGTACGCCTCGCCACCACTGGTTCGGTCGACGACGGCAAGTCGACGCTGATCGGTCGACTGTTGTACGACACCAAACAGATCTTCGAAGACCAGCTGATTGCTGTCGAGGAGGCCTCCCGCCGTCGAGGAGGCGACTACGTCGACCTGGCGCTGCTCACCGACGGCCTGCGTGCCGAGCGTGAGCAGGGGATAACGATCGATGTCGCCTATCGCTACTTTGCGACCCCGAAACGCAAGTTCATCCTGGCTGACACCCCGGGCCACATTCAGTACACCCGCAACATGGTCACTGGCGCATCGACCGCCGACATGGTGATGCTGTTGGTCGATGCCCGGAATGGGATCATCGAACAAACCAGGCGCCACGCATTCCTCGCTTCCTTGCTCGGCGTGCCCCACCTGGTGCTGTGCGTGAACAAGATGGATCTCGTCGGATTCGACAGGTCGGTGTACGAAGCGATCACCGACGAGTTTCGAGAATTCGCTGCCAAGCTCCAGATCACAGACGTTCGGTTCGTGCCCATCTCGGCTCTCGATGGAGACAACGTTGTGGAGCCATCTGAACGCATGCCCTGGTACCACGGTCCGTCGGTCCTTGGTCTCCTCGAAGAGATCCATGTGGCCTCAGACCGCAATCTGGTGGACTGTCGGTTCCCCGTTCAGACAGTGATTCGCCCACATCTCATGGAATATCAGGACTACCGCGGATATGCCGGTCAGATCGCCGGCGGCACCTGGAGGGTCGGTGACGAAGTCGTTGCCCTTCCCAGTGGTTTCACGACGACCATCGCCGCCATCGACACGCCCGGCGGACCTGTCGAAGAGGCGGTACCTCCAATGTCTGTGACGCTGCGTCTCGCCGACGAGATCGACATCAGCCGGGGCGACATGATCTGCCGGGTTCACAACCGGCCCCACACCGGACAGGATCTGGAGGCGATGATCTGCTGGATGACGGCGGACAGTTCGCTGCAGCCCGGCCAGAAACTGGCGATCAAGCACACCACCCGATGGGGTCGGGCGATGATCAGCGACCTCCACTACCGCCTCGACGTGAACACACTCCACCGCGACGATTCGGCGACGTCGCTCGCGTTGAACGAGATCGGTCGTGTGTCGCTACGTACGACTGTGCCGTTGTTCTTCGACGAGTACTCGCGTAACCGCACCACGGGCTCGTTCATCCTCGTGGACGAGTCGACCAACTCGACTGTTGGCGGCGGGATGATCATCGGACCGACATGAGCGAGGTGGTCTGGCATCCTGGCGCGGTCGATGGTTCGCGGCGCTCGATGATCACCGGCGGCACGGGAGTCACCGTGTGGCTCACCGGATTTTCGGGCAGCGGGAAGTCCACTATCGCCCACCTGCTGGAAGACCGGTTGGTGTCTGCCGGGAGGGCGGCATACGTCCTGGACGGGGACAACGTCCGCCACGGACTCAACGGTGACCTCGGCTTCAGCCCTGCGGATCGCACCGAGAACATCAGGCGTATTGGTGAGGTAGCAAGGCTGATGGCTGACGCAGGGCTGGTTGCGATCGTCCCGGTGATAAGCCCCTACCGGGCGGATCGGCTTGCCGCCCGGCAGGCACATGATCAGGCACGAATCCCCTTCTTGGAGGTGTGGGTGTCCACGCCGCTCGAAGTGTGTGAACAGCGCGATCCGAAAGGCATGTACGCCAAGGCTCGAGCTGGTGAGATCACCTCGTTCACTGGGATCGACGCCCCTTACGAAGCTCCGGAGAACCCTGACCTGACCCTCGACACCGGCGAGCTGGATGTCGGCCGATGCGTCGACGAGATCCTGTCTCGTCTGGGGTGAGTTGTTGCGGGGAGGCATCCGGTACCCTCGCCGCTATGTCCGTTTCACTTGAGCAACTCGCTGTCAACACCATCAAGGGCCTCGCCATGGACGGGGTCCAGAAAGCCAACTCGGGCCACCCGGGTATGCCTATGGGGATGGCCGACATCGCCGTCGTCCTGTGGAGCAGGTTCCTGGTGGTGGATCCTGACGCTCCGGAATGGATCGACCGGGACCGGTTTATGCTGTCGAACGGCCACGGCTCGATGCTCCTTTACTCGCTCCTCCATCTGTCCGGGTTCCCTCTCGGGATGGACCAACTCAAGGACTTCCGACAGTGGGGCAGCCACACGGCGGGTCATCCGGAGATCGAACAGGCGGTCGGCATCGAGACGACCACAGGGCCGCTCGGTCAAGGATTCGGAACCGGTGTCGGTATGGCGATCGCCGAAGAGCACTTGCGGGCACGGATCGGGTCGAGCCTCATCAACCATCACACCTACGGGTTCGTCTCCGACGGAGACCTCCAGGAGGGAGTCAGCGCCGAGGCCGCATCAATCGCCGGGCATCTCGGTCTCGGACGGCTCATCTACTTCTACGACTCCAACGAGATTTCGATCGACGGTGACACCGACAAGACATTCACCGACGACACTCCAGCCAAGTTCCGCTCGCTGGGTTGGCACGTGTCCGAAGTGGATGGACACGACCGGGAGGCAATTGCCAGCGCCACCGTCGAGGCCAGGGAGGTCGAGGACCGCCCGTCGCTGGTTGTGTGCCACACGGTGATAGCTAAAGGTGCTCCCACCAAGGCCGGGACGGCGGGATCGCACGGTGCGCCACTCGGGGACGACGAGATTCGGGGGGCGAAGGAAGCGATGGGCATGCCGGTCGACGAGAAGTTCCACGTTCCCGATGGGGTTTATGAGTGGTTCTCCGAGGCGATGAACCGGGGCCGGGAGGCACATGCTGCGTGGGAACGCCGCCATGCCGACGCCATGCACGACGACCTGACCGCATCGACGTGGGAGGGCTTCTTCGGAGATAATCCGGTGACGCTGGACGATCCCGGATTCGAGGTCGGCGAGTCGCTCGCCACCCGAGCCTCGTCAGGCAAGCTGTTCGGCCAGATCGCTGAGAAGGCCCAGAACTTCATCGGTGGAGCGGCCGACCTGGTCGAATCGACCAAGACGGTCATCGATGCAGACAGGCTGTTTTCGGCCTCGGACCGCGCGGCCCGCGACATCGCGTTCGGGATCCGGGAACACGCCATGGGAACGATCGTCAACGGAATGGCGATCCACGGGGGCTTGCGTCCATACGGGGCCACCTTCTTTGTGTTCAGCGACTACATGCGTCCTGCCGTGCGGCTGAGTGCCCTGATGCACGCGCGGTCGATCTGGGTCTGGACCCATGACTCGGTGTTCCTCGGCGAGGACGGACCCACCCATCAGCCGATCGAACATCTCGCTTCGCTGCGGGCGATGCCCAACCTCGACCTGATCCGCCCAGCGGACGCCGGTGAGGTGCTGGAAGCCTGGGAGTTGGCGTTGAACCGCACCGATGGGCCGACCGCATTGGTGCTCACCCGCCAGAACCTCCCCACGCTTGAGCGCCCCGTCGGGGGCGTCGCGCGAGGCGGGTACGTGCTGCGGGAAGGAACCGACGTCGTGCTCGTCGCAACAGGCTCGGAGGTCTCCGCCGCGCTTGAGGCCGCCGATCTTCTCGGAAAGCGAGGGATCTCTGCCCGTGTTGTGAGTCTTCCAAGCTGGTTCCGTTTCTTTGCCCAGTCGTCCGAGTACCGGGCCGAGGTGTTGGGCGAGGGGATCCCGCGGGTGAGCGTCGAAGCCGGGTCGACTTTCGGTTGGGAGCGGATCGTCGGGATTGACGGGCTGATGATCGGCGTTGACGACTTCGGGGCCAGCGCTCCCGCGGCAGTCATAGCCGAGAAGCTGGGCTTGACCGGAGAGGCTGTAGCCGCTCGAGTCGCTGACTGGCTGTCGTGAACTTCGACCCCGTACTGCTGCTCACAATGTGGGCGGCCGGTCTGGCGGCATGCGCCGCCCTCGTCGCCTGGTGGAAGGTGGCGCGCACCGGCTACATCTGGCTGGCAGGCGGGGTCGTGTTGCTTGTGGGTGCCGCGCCTGCTTTCGCCGACCCACTCGCCGCGGCGGGCATCGTTCTTGCGGTTTTGGGGACCGCCTTGGCCGCTCGCCCGCGTTTCGCGGCGTTCGCTTTCGCCGGGGCGGCGGTGGCTTTCGTTCTTGTGGGTGTCGAGCGCGACGCGTTGCTTCCGGTGCTGGCGGGCTCGGCCGCGCTAGGCGGTATCACGTCGGAGATGTTGTTGGGTCACTGGTACCTCGTCGACCCGAAGCTGCCGCGCTCTGCGCTCAGGCGCCTCGACGTGATCGGCGGGAGTGGTGTGGTGGCTGAGATCGTCGTCGCCGGCTTGGGTGGCACGCTTCGGCCCCCCACGGACCTCTTCGGCGCGGCGTATCTGATGCTCGCGGGGATGACCCTGCTTCTCGCTCTTGGGGTCTGGTTCTCGCTGAAGGAGAAGGGCTACGAGGGAGTGATGGCCGCCACCGGCCTCTCCTACCTCGCCACCCTCACCGTCCTGGGCACCGTCTTCCTCGCCCGCACCGGAACCGTTTTTTAGCGCAAGAACGTCGCATAAATGCGACGTTCTGCGGTAGAGAACGCTTGGGAGCGCCTCGTGCGCGTACCATCGCGGGTCATGCGGCGGCGGATTCTCGCGCGTATCTTCATGCTCGACCTGGCCTCGCTTACGGTCGGGCTTGCCGCTGCCTCCGTCTACACCTTCGGGACCGTGCTGCCATGGACCGCCGGGATCGAGTTCTTCCGTCCCGGCCAAAGCATCTTCCCGCTCATAGCGGTCATGACCGCCGGACTGGCCCTCGGCTCGTTCATCTCGTCGAGTTCCTGGGGCTCGGGAATGCCGCGCCCGACGTACGGACGGGCGGTTTCCAACGTCACGTCGATGGTGGTCGTTGTTGCCCTTGCCGAGTTCTTCATCCGCGACCAGTTCTATTACTCCCGCACCTACGTGGCGGCGACCGCGGTGGTCACCTTCGCTGCCGCTCTCGTCCACCGAGCCGTCGCCAGAGCCCGGCCGTGGAACGAGCCGGTCGCTCTTGTGACCCATGAGAAGCGTCTGATTGAGGACCTGCACGGAGCTCCCCACATCACCGTTGTCGACGTTCTCGACCCGGAGTCCCATGCCCCGCCCCCGCCGCTTCCGCACGGCACCACCATTGCCCTCGATCTACGGGCTGTCCTGTCCGATCCGATGGCGCAGTTCGTGTCGTCGTCGAATATCGCTGGTTACCGCATCAGACCTTTGGTGGATGTGTACGAAGAGCACACCGGCCGGCTAGCGATCGTCCATCTGGCCGAGGGCTGGGAACTCCAGACGCCGGTTACGGCCGCTCGGCAGTTCCAGATCGCCAAGCGTGGGGCTGATGTGGTTCTGACTGTTCTCGCCGTGCCGCTCGCCCTGGCGCTCGGCCTGCTGGTCGGGATAGCCATTCGACTCGACTCGAAAGGCAAAGCGATTTTCACCCAGAAGCGCGTGGGACGTGGTGGCCGACACTTCACCCTTTACAAGTTCCGCACGATGGTGGATGGAGCGGACGGCAACGGTGCGCAGTTCGCCATGGTCGGCGACGAGCGTCTCACTCGGGTTGGCCGTTTTCTGCGCAAGGTGCGGATGGACGAGCTGCCGCAACTTTGGAACGTGCTCAAAGGTGACCTGAGTCTTGTCGGTCCTCGGCCCGAGCAGCCTGAGTTCGTCGAGATCTTCGCCCGGTCTATCCCGTTCTATGAGCATCGGCATCTGATCCGCCCTGGTCTGACGGGTTGGGCCCAGGTCAACTACGGATACGCCGACGACGAGGCGGACACGATCGAGAAGCTGACCTTCGACCTGTACTACGTCAAGCACATGTCGCCGTGGCTCGACCTGAACATCTTCGGCCGCTCGGTCTGGACGGTCCTCTCCGGCTTCGGCGCCCAGTAACACCATCCGCACCCAGGGTCAGATGGGACGCCGGCGTCCTTGGCCCAAGGAAGGAGAACCCGTCACGAACCCTGGGCTGGCGGCGCCCCTCAGGGGCGCCTGGAACCCTGGGTTCGCGGCGTCCTTTTCCGGTCCGGCTACCCGACGGCGGTGGTGGTGGAGAGGATCTCGTCGACGTCGTATGAGTGGGAGGTCGACGTCGACGGGACGGGGATCGGCTGCCACGGACCGCCGTCCACGCGGTAGCGGGCGATCCACTCATACGACACGACCACTTCATACGCCCTCAGCTCGGGGTGACAGCGCGGGCCACCGGGGACAGCGCAGGTCTTCGTCGCGTAGACATGACCGAACGACCCATCCGGCCAGCCCGTCAGCAGGCCGAACGCCGCCGACGGGACTACCTCCACCGTTCCGTCACCCCAGTCGATCTCGACCGCCTCGACGAACGTTTCGACCTCCAGCAGCAATCCCGTGTGGGGCGACACGAGCGACGATGACCAAGGCGGGGGAGGCGCCTCGGCGACGAACACCTCCATCCCCGCCACTCCCGCTCCCGGCGGCGGGTCGAGGACGGCTTCCGGCACGGGATGGCGGTAGGTCGAGAGCAGCTCGTACGCCTCCTGGATGGCGGACGGCGCGTCTCCCGGATCGGAGGTGCAGGCCGGGTACTCGACGTCGATGATGAGTGGCCCGCCCGCCTCGCCGTCGGGGTCGATGCCCAACGTGGCCACACCATCGTCGTCGACACCGAGCATCACCCAGTACGAGTCACGAGTCGTCCAGTACCAGCACAGCCCGCCGTCGTCGGTGCCCACCTGAGGACTCAGCACAACGGGAACAGCCCCGGCCGACCCGTAGTCGGTGGTCTCGGACGACCCCGACAGCCGACATCGTGTCACCTGCGCGTCATGGCCGTTGCCGTCCGATTCACCGCTCGACCAGCAAGTCCAGGTCTCCGCCGCGACCGCCGTCCCCGCCGGAGCCAACAGACCGGCGACGACGATCCGCGCCGCCGCTTGAGGTCGCAGGCGACCTGCCACATTTCCCTCTCATACTTGTACTTGACGGCAAAGCCCCACCCGTCACCGACCCGGAAGTAAACGTCGACTGTCGAGTGCGGTTCGTCCACCCCGAAGAACGTCCGGTAGTCGACATCGGCAGACACGACGAGACAGTCGGGCCGGTCGAGGAGGATGTTCTTCACGTCGACGAAGATCTCGTCGCGTTTCGGTTCGCTGAGGAAGGCGAGCTTCCCGAACGCCCGCTCGGCCCACCCGAGAACTTGGTTCGTCCCGGCGATGGCGTCGATCGTCTCCATGTCCTCCCGGTAGACACCGTCGAACCATCGGAAGTACAGATCCCTGACGATCTCTTCTACTTCCGCCGTGCGGTCGAGCACCGTCGTGGTTGTCGTCACAGGCGCGGTTGTCGTGGTGACAACAGAGGTGGTCGTAGTGGTGGCGGGGGGCGGCATGGCCACCACGGCCTGTTCGGTGGGTCGCAAGCTGACGACGACGATGGCCGCCAAACCGATGACGATGCTGAGTGCGACTCCATGTCGCGTCCGGTTCATTCCGAGCCTCCAGGTCCGTCCGTGGACCCCCTTACGACCGATCACCGTACGCACCGACGCCGTGAGTTCCAGGCGCTTCCGTCAGGTCGCGATAAACAGGCTTCGCCAGCAACTCAGGTTCGGATTCGCTCGGTCCGCCGCCGCTCCACGGAGCGATGGCCTGTCAACTATCAGTTACTTGCACTATACTGCCTTCAACATACAGTTACTCGCACTCCAGGCTTACAAGTCGCAGAAGGTTGCACATGTCTCCCTTACGCCAAGACCCGTGGCGCAGATCTCCGAACTCCGTGTTCTTCGCCGGCGAGGCGAGCGCGTCCAGGCTCAGTCGAGCTGTGCGAGATGGTCGCATTCGGAGAATGGCTCGGGGGGTCTACACAGCGGACCTCAGCACTGATCCGAGCAGACTCATACAACGAAATGTGTGGACTGTCGTCGCTCACTTTGCACCGGACGCGATCATCGCAGACAGGACAGCCGCTACTGGCGTGCCCACACCAGGCGTGACACCGCAGGGGGAAGAGGTCTCCTACGTGTTCGTAGTGTCCGCCACACGCACACGTGACATCGTGCTCCCAGGGTTGATCATCCGTCCACGAAGGGGGCACGGTCAACTCCAAGACGATCTTCCTTGGGCGGCCGGACTAACCACCTCGTCCCATGCTCGGATACTCGTCGACAACCTGGCACCCTCCCGTTCCTCAGGAGCAGCACCCTCCCGCACCCTCACGCGGAAGGAGCTTCTCGACTGGGTGGTGCAGAAGTACCAGTCTCCGCCCCGGCCTGAAGCCTGGCTTGTTGGAATCAGAGAGCGGGCCACGGAAATAGCGAAGCACTTCGACGTACCCGAGCTCATCCCCACCATCGACGACATGATCGGAGCAGCCGGAAGAACTAGACGGGCGCCTGCCTACGCATCAAACGCTGCCGTCAGGCACATGGCCAGCGAAGGCAGCGACAGTCGGCGAGTGGCGATGTTCGACCAACTGGCTGACTACCTCATCCAGGTTCCAGCCGAGCTAGAAATACCCGAGTTCTTGCCAGAAACACATGCGGCATCGAGCGCTTTGCCGTTCTTCGAGGCCTACTTCTCCAACTTCATCGAAGGAACCGAGTTCACGCTCGAAGAGGCAGAACGCATAGTCCATGAGGGGGAAATTCCGGCGAATCGGCCGGATGACGCCCACGACGTCCTGGGAACCTACAGGCTCGTCGCCTCACCCGAGGGGCGGGCTGTGGTCGCCTCCGACGAGACCAGCTTCCTCGACCTTCTGCGGAACCGACATGAAACGATCATGGAAGGTCGCCCCCAAATGAAACCTGGAGAGTTCAAGACCGTGGGTAACCAAGCAGGCAGCTACATATTCGTGCAACCAGATCTCGTGCCCGGGACACTGCGCGAGGGGTTTCTGCGAGCCCAAAAGGTCCCGGAAGGGTTTCTCAGGGCGATCTTCCAGATGTTCGTTGTCTCAGAGGTGCACCCATTCGCTGATGGGAATGGTCGAGTAGCGCGCATCTTCATGGGAGCGGAGCTGTCAGCGGCGACCCAGTCCAGGATTTTGATTCCGATCGTTTGGCGCAACGAGTACATACGGGCACTCCGGCTCACTTCTCGCGAGGAACGATTCGAACTCCTCGTACGCACACTCGCCCACGCTTGGAAATGGACAGCAGCTATGCCGTGGAGTGACCGGCGCGCGGTGGACGGGCAACTCCAAGCCACCAATGCTCTGATTGACTCCACCGAAGCCGAGCAGCGAGGTCTTCGCCTTGAGCTACCTTGAGAATCGCTAAAGGCCAAGCTGAGACGGGACTCGCCGAGGGCGGGATACGCGGCAGCCGTTTCTCCACTGGATTGAAACGCCGTCGTACGACTCAGGCTTGGATCAACTCAATCCGCCGCTGCTCCCACCGTTCGCCTGAGCCAATCTCGAAGCCGATGCGATCTCCGGGCTGGTCGCGATAAACAGGCTTCGCCAGCGACTCAGGCTTTGAGGGCACGCATCAGAGCATCCCAGACCGTCTTGCTGGCATCTTCGGGCGACACACCGACGGCCCCAAGTTCGAACTCGACCCTTCCCACAGCTAGGTCGACCCCGATAGCAACGTCGGAGAGTGTCGGGTCGGTGTGCAACACGTCAGCGACTCTCTCGATTTGCTCGTCCAATGGCCCGTCGTCTTTGACCCGGTCAAGCTCGATCACAAAGGAATAGATCATTTCCAACACGTTTGCCTCCGTAGCCAGCTCGTCAGTTTCTCGCCGTAGTTCGGATCTGACCCCCTCAGCTGGATGGTCCGCATATGGCCACCGCACGGGCAGTCGCCGATGAGGTACTTCCGCCAGGCGAACTCCCACCCTTGATCCTCGGCGAGTTCTATGGCTCTCTCGACGCTTTCGACGTAGTTGTCTTGCCCCACGAACGTTCTCCTCTCCTATTTCCTCGCAACGTATTGAGAGGCTGTGACAGGAATGCCTGACCCGACCGCGACGACGCCTCGGTACCCTGCCGCCGATGTCTTCGCTCCAGCGATTGGTCTACCGAATCCCGCCGGGAGTGCGCCGACGGCTCAAAGCGCTTCCGGGAGCGGACCGGCTGCGGTCACTGATTGCCGGAGCGCCCCGCGGTAGCGGACTCCCCAGCGGCTCCAAACGCCCCGTCGTCTATCTCCCCACCTGGGTGCGGTGGGACTCCATGCGCCAGCGCCCCCAATATCTGCTGCAGGCCTTCGCTGCTCACGGCCATCCCGTCTTCTTCGTCGACCCCCGCGAACCCGCCACCCGCACCGTCGACGGCGTGACCATCGTTTCTTCCGTCGAGGACGTTCCTTCTGCCGATGTCATCCTCTATGTCCATTTCGCCCCGATGCGGCACATGTTCGATGGGTTCGAGAACGCCGTCCTCGTCTATGACATCCTCGATGACCTCTCCATCTACGACGCCGACGAGGTGGGCCTGCCCGAGGAGCGCCGGGTTCGTTTCCACCATCCGCTCGTCATGGACAGGGCCGATGCAGTGATCGTCTCAAACGAAGTCCTCGCGGACACCCACCGTTCAGAACGCCCTGACCTGATCCACATCCCCAACGGAGTCGACGCCGAGCGTTTCTCCGATCCGGCTGTCCCGCCGAGCGATCTCATTGCCGACGGACGACCGATCGTCGGATACCACGGGATGATCTCTCACTGGTTCGACTTTGACCTCTTTGAAGCCGTAGCCAAGGCCCGACCTAGTCTCCGTTTCGTTCTCGTGGGCCCACACGACCCCCGCGCCCAGGCCGACGTCGACAGGATCGCTTCAGTCCCCAACGTCGAGCTTCTGGGCGAGCGACCGAGCGAGACCATGCCCGGGTACGTGCAGGCTTTCGACGTCGGAACCGTCTGGTTCCAGGTGAACGATCTGACCCGGGCGGTCACACCACTGAAGGTCTATGAGTATCTCGCCGCCGGTAAGCCGGTTGTCAGCACCCCGCTGCCCGCCTGCGAAGCAGAACCGACGGTCAGAACCGCCGCCGACCCCGACGCCTTCGCGACGGCGCTGGACGAGTGCCTACAGGACACCGATGAACAGTCCCGCCGGGCAGCGGCGGAAACTAACGACTGGCGCGTCCTCCTGGAGCCCCTCCTCACCGACCTCGAGGCAAAGGGACTGACCCGCGTCCCCTGAAACCCTCAGCGCCCCTCGACCGCTTCGATGATCGTGCGGGCCCGCGCATCCCAGGTATTGGCCCGGGCAGTGCGCCGGAGAAGTTCGACATGTGACGGGTCGGCCCCCAACTCGACAGCGTTGAGGATCTCGGCCACGAACCCGTCGACCCCTTCGCCGATCTGCACCGCCCGATAGCGCGAGCACTCCCGCAGGGGAGGCGTGACAACCGGCTTGCCGCCGGCCATGTATTCGAACAGCTTGAGCGGAGACACGGCATGGGTCACGTCGTTCACGACGAACGGAATCGTGGCGACAGTGAAAGCAGCCAGGTAGCCGGGCAGGTCGGCGTACGGCCTGGTCCCCAGCCAGTGCACGTTGGGAAGTGCCAGCGTGGGATGCGTGGCAGCCGTCCCGTCGTAGTCGGGTCCGATCAGCACGAAGTGAAAGTCGGTCAGTCGCCGGGCCGCTTCACCGACGAGGTCGTAGTCGAACCATTCGGCGAGGGCGCCGTAGTACCCGACTATCGGTGCGTCGATCGGGACGACATCAAGGTCTGAGGGTCGGGGTGAGTCGCCGGCGAAGTGTTCGTAGTCCACACCGTTGGCGACCAGCACAGCGTCTTCTCGCTGTTGGCGGACGTCGTTCAACAGATCGATCGCCGAAGCCGCAATCACGTCGGCTTCGGCCAGGGCACGTTGATGCCACTCTTCGAGCTGATCGCGTTTGTAGACGTGTTCGAAAACCGCGAGATCGTCGATGTGCTCATAGACCGTGATCGGCGATTCCAGGTGGGCCCGCCAGTCGAAGTTGTACACATAGGACAGATAGATCGGGTCCGGCACGCGATGGAGAAGATCGGCCAGTTCGTCCGGCAGGTAGCCGACGAGCAGTCCGTCTCCGACCTGGCGGTAGCCCTCAGCGTCACCAGCGAACTTGGCTTCCACGTTGTAGACGACTCCGTAGCCGAGCCGGGCGAAGGCGAGGGCGATTTGCTGGGGGCGTTGGAAGAGGTCGACCTCCCATCCGATCGAGGGGGGAAGGACGACGAAGCCGGGTCCATCCCGATGAGCGGCCACGAACCGGTCCAGGTCGGCGCCGATCGTTGCTTGCAGTCGGGCCGCCTGTTCAGGAGTCAACGCCTCGCCAGCGGACTCCGATGACCCGATCCGTCCGCGCAATGCTCGCCGGACCGGCCCAGGAAGTATTCGACGTGCCAGGCCCATCAACACACGACGTGCCAGCCCTGGCAGATCACGCAGCTGGCTGCGAACCGTCCACACCGACCGGGCCGCCTTCACCGCCCGTGAGTCGAGAACCGTCTGATACTCAAGGGCCAGCTTGTCGTATGCCTCTTGGTAGTTGTCCCGTTCCGCTACCACCTCGTTACGTTCGGCCGTCACTTGATCGCGTTCGGCCCGAACAGCGATGACCTCGGCACCGCGCAGCACGGCGGCTTCCACTGTCACCGATAGGGCCGGCTCGACCGGCGAGCGGGGGCGGTCCAGAAGTTCACGCAGTGCGGCCACCGGCACCATCGCCGCCTCTTGTAGGGATCTGACGGTGGTGACATCGGCGGCACGGGCTCCCGTCGCGGCAGAGACGATGGCGTCGCCGGTCAGACCCTCGATCGCCAAGCTTTGGGAAGCCAAGTCCAGCCGGTCCATGGCGATCGTCACCTTCGGGTCATATACGAGAGCCACCGCCGGCACATTGGCGATGGCGGCGAAGATGACGGAGTGCAGGCGCATGCCGATGACGAGATCGGCCGATGCCAGCGCCGCCAACTTCTCGGCAGGCGTCGACTCCGTGCCGAGGACAGA
>JBGTKD010000173.1:0-73224 GCA_041744795.1 Acidimicrobiia bacterium | reverse complement strand
GAGGCGGGGATGCTCGATCGGGCGCTCGCCCACGCCGAGCAGGCGTACGAACTCGATCGCGAATCGCCCGCTGTCGTCGCAACCCTCGCCCGCGTCGTCGCTGCAACGGGGGACCGCCAGCGGGCCATCGAGCTGTACGAGCGGGCGGTTGAATCCGTCCCCAACCCCGATTATCTCGCTGAGCTTGGCGACCTGTACCTTCTCGAGGGTCGCGGCGCTGAAGCCGCCGACACTTTCGACGCGGTCGAGGTGATCGCCGAGTTGACCCCGGACATCTACGGCCGACAGCTCGCCGTGTTCTACGCCGATCACGACACCCGACCCGAGCGGGCTCTGGAGATCACTACTGCGGCGCTCGAGCGGCGGACCGATGTCGATGGGTACGACGCCCACGCTTGGGCGCTCTATAGAAACGGACGGTTCGAGGAAGCGAGGGAGGCCTCCGATCGGGCGCTGGCGATGGGGACCCGCTCTGCGCCGTTTCTCTATCACGCTGGCCTGATCTCGGCAGCGCTGGGCGACACCGAGCGCGCCGTCCGCGAGTTGGAGGAGGCCCTCGACATCAACCCCGGATGGTCGCCCCTCCAGGCAGCGCAGGCACGCGCCGCCCTGGAGGACCTGGAGGCATCTCGGCCCGGCTCTTGACCAGATCGGCCTGTCCCAGAAGGCGGGCTCGGTAGGTGAGTGACTTGATCCTGTTGGATCGAGAGACCACTACGAACCTGGTCGGCCGGAACGAGGCCGCGACTGTCATTGCGTTCGATCAACTGGTGGCGGCGAGCGATGGGTGATCGGTGTTTGCGATCCGAGCCGAACCCGCATCGTCACCTCGACCGAGCGTGTGCCGACAGGGCGATGGTCGGCCATCCAGAGGTCGAGTTCCCGCATTGGCTGTGACCGAACGCCTGGCCGTGGCAGGTGCCGGACTCCGGTTGACCGATGCTGCGGGACTAGCCAGCCTGGTCATCACGGTTGAAGAGTTGGGACTGAAGCTATCCGAGCGGGCTCATTCTTGGAAGCGCGATCCCGATCTCTCAGTACACATGGTGGGTCATTTTCTCCTTCTCTCCGGTCACGCGACACTACACCCGGATGAAGTTCCGGGGCCCCTTGAAACGGCCTTGACCTCGAGCGGCGCAGACCTCTTGGGTGACTTGAGTTCTCGATCGCGGGGATATCACCGCGTGTGTCTTGGGGATCCTGCAACGGTTGCCGTGATACCGAATGGGCTCGGAGTGCGATACTCCGAGCCCATTTCGCTTTTAGTTGTTTGGCGCTTCAGTCGATCCAGCCGAGCCACCGGGCGATAAAGCTTGCCATTTCGGCGCGGGTTACGTCCCGGCTCGGGTGGTAGGTGGTGGCTGATGTGCCTTTGGTCACACCGGCTGCTGCTAGAGCGTTGATGTCAGCTTCGAACGGCGATCCGTTGTCGTCGGTGAAGGCATCGACGCTGGATGGTGGTAGATCGAATCCGCGTACCAGCATCGCTGCCATCTCGCCGCGGGTGATCGTCCGGTTCGGCTCGAAGGTCGTAGACGTCGTACCGATGGTGATCCCTGCTGCCGCTAGGGCGTTGATGTCTGGTTCGAACATCGAATTGTTGTCGTCGGTGAACGCGTTGACGCTCGACGGTGGCAGGTTCAGTGCCCGGTTCAGGAAGGCGGCCATCTCTCCCCGGGTGATCGAGCGGAACGGTGAGTAGGTCGTCGCAGACGTGCCCTTTGTTATGCCCGCTGCGGCGAGGATCTCGATCGCTTTCTCGTGGGGGTTGCCGTTGTCGTCGGTGAACCTGCTGCCGGTGGCTGCAGTTAACAATGCTGTGATCTGGCCACGGATCTCTCCACCAGGATGGTCACTGGTGTGGACGTTCACGTAGGCAAACCCGCCGCTCATCACGTCGAGCAGGTCACTCATCGTTCCTGCTACCAGTCCACTGCTGATGGTCGTCCCGGAACTGATCATTCCGTCTGAGGTGAACGGGTTCCCGCTGAACAGTCCGACCACAACCGGTCCATTCTCGTCTGGGTCACCGAGATGGATATGTGCCGCAGTGGCGCCTTCGAGGCCATAGGCCACGATCAAGTGATCGAGTGCGGTGCCAGACGCGGACAGCGTTGCCACCCCCCGGGCGGCTGTGGCCACCTGCGGCACCTCGCCGCTCCCGGACAGTTTCGCCCAGAAGTTCGTCCGTGCCTGGGGTGCAGCCGGCACTGAAGCATGCGGTGCCCCCAGATATGGGAAGGTGGACAGGTAGTCGTTGTGGGGTCCGACGCCGTCGGTGTTGATGGCGCCGTCGGCGTTGCGCGCCGGACCGTCGGTGCAGAAGGATCCGCCCGGGCCGAAGAGACCCAGTGGGTCACCGCCAGTCACCAAGCGCAGCGACACGTCAATGACGTCATCTGTCAGCGCCCGGTTGACCACCGGAGACGGAAGTTCGGTCGTCTTCGAGTAGGGAAGGATGTCGGGTAGGAAGATCGTCGCTAGCACGCCCAGCTGACACGCCGTGTAGGCGCCTTCTGTGTCGAGAGACGAATAGGCCACCAGGGCAGCGGCTGCCGCACTGGTGAAGTTCGCCGCGTCGTTCTGGGGATGCGACCGGTTGAAGACGTTCTTGTTCTCCGACGGGGCCTTGACGATGGGGCCCGAGCTGTTCAATGCCGTGTTGATGGCGGGACGCCCGATGCGATCTATCTGGGCACCGTTTAGGGATGTGGCAGCCCACACGCCGATGGCTGTGTCCCCGTAGAGGCCTCCCCCGAAGGAGCCTTGGGCCAGTTGCACCATCGTGTCTGGCACTTCCATCACGATTGCCAGCACGTCAAGATCGGCGAAGAAGTCGTTCTTGTTCGCGTCGTTCAGCATCCGACCGTTGTTGGCGCCTTCGACGGTGCCTAAGAAGCCCGCCAGATCGAAGAAGAAGGGGTCCGAACGCAGTCCGGTGAACAGTTTGCCGCCGTTGTTCAGCGTTAGCTCCTTGCCTACCCGGCCGAAGCCGATCAACGAGCGGGTGTTGGCCGCCACGTTGTGATGCTGGACCATGACGTACTGAGCACCGTTGGCCCTCACGTCGGAGAAGGTGAACTCGAAGCTGTGATCCTCGACCGCATTGCCATTCACGTCCACGTGGATCGCATACAGAAGCTCAGACCCGAAGGACGAGTTGGCGGACGCCGCCGGAACGGCCGTCAAAGCGAGCACCGAGCTGGTTGCTGACCCTGCGAACGCGTACAGGTCGGCAATATCAGCCTGCGCGTTTCCGTTCGGAGAGGTCAAGCCTGGTGCATCGAGATGGTCTGCGGCCCGGCCGCTGAGACCGGGAGCGAGAGCCGTCAGCATGGCGATCGTGGCGGCTATCGCCAGGAACGATCGCATCCGACGGTGTATGAGGGTTGCTTGCATGAGTGCCCTTCCTGTAGGCATGTCCTGCCTACTTCATTGGTCCATTGGTGTGTATTCGGAGCGAAGCCAGATCTGGATTGGTCCAATCCGCAAATCTCAAATCCTTCCTACGCTGAGTTGCACTCCTGCTCCTAGGGCGTCCTGATGCCCAACTCTGCGTCAAATGAAACAATCAAATCCCGACACTTCACTCGAACCCGCGGCGCCTGACCGGCGCCCGTCCCGTACGGCCCTTTTTGTCTTGGCATCGGTGCTGTTGGTGGCAGGGGCATGGCTGATCCAAGCCCTCGTCGCCCCTCCCACCATCGTCGACAACTCATCATCGAGCGACGGTCGTTTAGCCCCATCCTTCATCGATACCGATGAGCTCGACCGGCTGACATCCGCCTATGAACGGCGAATCACCACCCACACCGACGCCCTCGACTTCCGCACCCTCGGATACCTGTATCTGGAAAAGGCCCGCACCACCGGCGACGCCTCCCGGTACGTGGCCGCCCAGGAGGCATTCGAGCAAGCCATCGACCTATTCCCTACCGATCCATCATCCCGGGTGGGAATAGCCTCGGCTCACTACGGACTCCACGACTTCTCCGCAGCTCGCAAAATCGCTCGACAGGTCTACGACGCCACCGGGAGACTCGATGCCCTGGCCATCGCCACCGACGCCGCCTACGCGCTCGGGGACTACGAGGTGGCCAGGAACGAGCTGAGAGCGCTTACGGACGCTGCCGGTGACCAGCCCGGAGTCCTGGTGCGACGTGCCGAAGCGGCCCGCATCGAGGGCGATCGTGAGGGTGCACTGACACTGAGCGACCAGGCTCTCGAACGGGCCGGCGAGACCGACAATCCCCGCCTCCGCTCCTGGTACGAGGCTTTCGCAGCACAAATGAGAATGCACTTGGGCGGGTACGACGATGGTTTGGCTCTGGCAGAGAGCGCCTTGGCCAGGGATCCTGAATCTGATACTGCTCTTTTGGTGACTGCTCGCTTGCGGGCAGCCAACGGCGACCTGGAAGGCGCAATCGGGCTCTACGAATTGCTGGCCGAGTCCCGGCCAGACCCCACATATCTCTCCGAACTGGGGGAC
Source organism: Acidimicrobiia bacterium (assembly GCA_041744795.1). Lineage (GTDB taxonomy): Bacteria > Actinomycetota > Acidimicrobiia > Spongiisociales > ZC4RG35 > DATHWB01. The sequence goes on along the minus strand of JBGTKD010000173.1, from coordinate 68,735 downwards.
CTCTACCTGCTGGTCGGCCGCGAAGAAGACGCCACGGACGCTCACGCCACGGTTGAGGTGGCGGCGGAACTGGCCGAAGCCGGGGGCGTATACGACCGAGTCATCTCCAATCATCTGGCGGATCACGGGATCGCCACCGCCCGGGCCGTAGAGATCGCCCGGGGAGAGCTCGAACGGCGCCAGGACGTCGGCGCCCATGACGCCCTGGCGTGGGCGCTATTCGCCGACGGCCGGTACACCGAGGCCGCCGAATCCATGCAACGAGCCATGGCGCTGGGGACTCTGGATGCTCGGTTTCACTACCACGCCGGGCTCATCGCCGCCGCCCTCGGCGATGCCGACGGGGCACGATCTCGCCTGGAGGCGGCCCTGAACCTGTCGCCGGAGTTCCAGCCTCTCCAGGCTGACCGGGCGCGCCGGGCGCTGGCGGACTTGGATTGACCTTTGCGTAAGGCTGGCCTGCTCCTCACTTCGCTCGTGACGTTGCTAGTGCTCACCGCGCCCCTTTCCGCGCTCGCTCATCCTCTGGGCAACTTCACCACCAACCAGTACGTCGGCGTTCATGTCGACGGCGGAGGGGTGACGATCGACTATGTCCTCGACCTGGCCGAGATCCCGGCGGCTCAGCAGCGCCGAGCGATGGACGCCGACGGAGACGGCGAGATCGAAGACTCGGAGGCCGATGCCTACGCCGCCGATCAATGCCGCCGGACAAGTGAGGAATTGCGTGTTGTCCTCGACGGCTCTCGTCTGCCGTTGGCCGTAGAGGCGACACACCTGGCTTTCCCGGAAGGCGAGGCAGGCCTCGTTACGCTCCGCCTCGAGTGCAGGTTGGTCGGAGGTCCGCTGCCGCCGGGAGGGCTCGACCTAGCCGTGGAGAATGATCTCTTCGAGGAACGTCTCGGATGGAGAGAGTTGGTGCTGACCACCGTCGGTTTCGGTGCGACCACAGATTTGCCGTCCACCTCGAGAACCGCCCGGTTGACGTCCTACCCCGAAGACCTCCTGTCCTCGCCCCGAGACGTCCGGTCCGGAACCGCCACCTTGAGCCTTGCGCCGGACAGCGCCTTGGGGTCGCCGCCACCCCGGCCTGGCGCTGAACTCCCCGCTCAACGTGTGACGCCAGTCGACGCCCTCGCATCTCTGATCGATCCCAGCGCGGGGTCTCCTGGGCTCCCCGTCGCCATGCTCGTTGCCGTTGGTCTCGGAATTCTCCACGCGCTCGCCCCCGGACACGGCAAGACCGTCATGGCCGCCTATCTGGTGGGCTCGAAAGGCACCTTGCGACAGGCCATTGTTCTGGGGGTAGCGGTTGCGGTCTCGCATACCGCGGGAGTCCTCGGCCTGGGTTTGGTGACGCTGGTCGGAACCGCAGCCTTCGCCCCCGAGCAGGTCTTCCCTGTCCTGTCGATGCTCTCTGGGCTGATCGTGGTGGGAATCGGGGTGTGGATGCTCGTTCGGTGGCTCGGCGCTCGCCGCCAGCAGGGTCACGACCATCACTCACACTCTCCGGGTGCCGACCTGCACTCTCATGGAGGGATCGCCCACTCCCATGCCATTCCTGATGAATGGGCGGAAGGTTCGGGCTGGAAGCTGCTGGCGTCCATGGGCCTGGCAGGTGGCCTGGTCCCTTCCGCTTCAGCAGTGGTGCTGCTGTTGGCCGCCGTCAACCTGGGTCGGATTCCCTTCGGCATCCTGCTCATCGTGTTGTTCGGCTTGGGCATGGCCACCACGCTGGTCGGCGTCGGATTGGTCATGGTCGGCGCCAGTCGCTTCGGGTTCGATCGCCTATCCGGCCATCGCTGGATCGGAAAGTTGCGAGATTTGCTCACGCCGACCGCGGCCGTCGTGGTGATCTTGGTCGGTGTTGTTCTCAGCTTCAGAGCGACCTGATCGCTATGCCTTAGCCCTCGTCCGACGCGTTCTCAACCGGTCCCGGTTACCAGGCGCCGCCCCCGCCACCACCACCGCCACCGCCGCCCCCACCCGAGAAGCCCCCGCCCCCTCCGGATGACGGGGGCGTGAATGCGCCACTCAGGGCGCTGGTGAGACCGGCGAAGGCATTCTCGGACGGGCCACCGGTGAATCCGTGGGCTCCGTACCAGTACACACTCGAAGCGGCCTCCAGTTCTTGGGGAGCGTGGAGACGGGCGGCGGCCAGTACCTCCTCGGCGACCCCGAGAGCGATGGCGTAGACCAAGAATTTGTCCCACAGGTCGAGGGCGATAGGTGGTGCCTCTTCGAGCCGGGAGAAGTCGCGGAGATAGGCGCGGAATGCCTGCCAACGCGCCGCCAGGAGAGCGCCTTCGGGAGTGCGTCTCACCCACGCCTTTCGCAACGCCACGAAGATCCCGAAGATGATCGTGTTCAGCACCGCCCCGCCCATGAACAGCGGGATCACACCGCCGCCCCTCGCCGGGGAGCCGACAACCCATCCACTGATCGCGATGAGTAACCCGAAGACAATCGCCAGTCCAATGCCTGTGAGGACGAGCACCGTCGTGGCCGAACGATCGAGAAGCTTGGCGCTGACCACCGCCCGGTTGGCCTCGGTCTTGAAGCTTGCGTAGGAGGAGGCGTTGGCCGTTGCGTCGTCCCTGATCCGATCACGGAATACATGGAGCGGTTGTGGTCCGTCGGCCAGGATTCTCTGCATCACCGTCACCACCGAGCGTTCATGCTTCTTGAGCGTTTGGCCTGTGTCGGCTAGCGACAACTCGAGGTCGGTGATCGTCTCGGTGCGAAGGCCCGCCCAGGTTCGACGATCAACCGACGTCGGTTGGGCAGACAGGACACCACGTCGAATCAGGTCGAAGACCGTTGCTGTGAAGCCGTGCTCGTCGACGGCTCCCTGGGTGAGGAGTGACTGGATCATGGCTGGCGGATCTTCCGACGGTGGCTCCTGCTCGTACTCGCGGTCGTATGCCACCCGGGGTTCGCGGCCGTAGCGCCAGAAGATGATGCCGGCGGCCAGGGTGGCGGGCAGGAACAGGAACAACACGCCAATGAACGTCAACACGGCGATTACTCGCGCTCGCAGATCCTCAACCCGGGCGTCCCGGTTCTCTTCGGCGAGGATGTCGTCGAGTCCCGACCCCTCGATGACACTCGCCGACGCTGTACCGGTGAGAGTTGAACGAGGAACCAGGACTCGGATCTCGACGAACTGACCTGCGGGGACCCTGGCGGCCTGCAGCGACGGGGAGACCCCGTCTTCACCGAGAGACACCGTCCCGTCGACGGTTCTCGGGTGACCCCAAATCATCACGTCACCTTCAGAGAGGCCCCCGGGAAGACTGAGCGTGGCCGTGACATTCTGGACCGGTACCTCCCACTCTCCACCCCACACCTGGAACTCGACGTCGACGATGTCGTCGTACGCCTTGGCTAGACCGGTCATCTGGTAGGAGATCGTGAACGTTCTTTGTTCAGAAAAGGCGCGATAGTGCCAGACGACTCTGACCCTGCTTCCCAGGTCGCGCACCCCAAAAGTCCCAGCGGGGCTGGAACAACCCAATTCGGCGCAGCCACCTATTTGATACGGCGAACCCGCCTCGGTCACGGAGAGGTTGACGATCGACTCGCCGGATCGCACCGGAATGTCCCGGTAGGCCCCTTGGAAGTCTCCGTTGAAGGCGAAGGTGATCCGTTCCGTCACGTCGAGCGTCCCGTCAGGATGCAGGACTAGGGCTACTTCTGCGGAGGGGAGCTCGAAAGACTTGGCTTGTGCCGGAAGGCCAGGCGCGACAACGAGCGCGGCGACCGCCGCTACTGCGATCAGGCTGCGGGAGGCTCGACTCAGAACTGGACGCTCGGTGGTTCGGAGGCACCTTCTGGTGCATCGAAGTACGGACGGGTTTCGAAACCGGTCAGAGCGGCGACGATGTTCGAAGGGATGGTCTGGACTCGGTTGTTGTGAGTGAGAACAGTGTCGTTGTAGATCTGGCGGGCAATGGCGATCTTGTTCTCGGTCTCGGCGAGTTGGGCCTGCAGTTCCCGGAAGTTCTCTGCAGCTTTCAGGTCCGGATAGGCCTCAGCGAGAGCGAACAACTGACGCAGCGCACCGGTGAGGAAGTTCTCTGCCTGGGCTGACTCGGCGGGGCCGGATGCGGCCTGGGACCTGTTCCTTGCCTCGATGACCTGCTCCAGGGTCTCCCTCTCGTGCGAGGCGTAGCCCTTCACCGTCTCTACGAGGTTGGGTATCAGATCGTTACGGCGGCCCAGTTGGACATCGACCTGGCCCCAGGCGTTGTCGACGCGGTTCCTTCCCTTGACCAACTGGTTGTAGGTCGCCACGAACCAGGCAACGAGGACGACGACGATGGCGAGGATGATCAAGAGTTCCATGTGGGGGACTCTACGGGTCTGTGGCTGTCGCCCGGCGGAATCCTGTTGGTGTGCCTCTCCCGATAACCTCAGGTGTTCCGCATGAGATCTGTTGACATCGCCGTCATCGGCGCCGGACCAGCCGGCGCCGCCACCGCCATCCAGGCCGCTCGTCTGGGGGCGTCCGTGGTGGTCTTCGACCGAGCTTCATACGGCCGCGACAAGGTGTGCGGCGATGGTCTGACTCCGAGAGCGGTTGGCGCATTGAACGAACTCAAGATCAGTCTCGACGACGCCCACCACATTGATGGCCTGAGAATGATCGCCGGCCGCACCGTGCGTGAACTCCCGTGGCCGGGCACAGCCAGATTCCCAGGCCACGGAGCCGTATGGCCTCGCAGACGTCTCGACGCAGCGTTGATCGATGCAGCAGTGGCGGCCGGCGCCGAGTTGGTATGGGACTGCGAGGCGATCCCCGTCTTCGACGATGACCGGGTAGTCGGTGTTGATGCGGGTGGGACTCGGTGGTCGGCAGGTCTGGTCGTCGCCGCGACCGGAGCCCCGGGTCAGGTCGCAAGGATGCTCGGCGCAACCAGGGTCGAAGGCGAGCCTTATGGGATTGCGATCAGGTCCTATGTCGAGTCCCCCCGCCACGCCGACCGCCACATCGAAGCCTGCCTCACGATGAGCGACACGCTGGGCAACTCGGTGCCTGGATACGGTTGGATGTTCCCTGCCGGAGACGGGACAGTGAACATTGGCGTGGGGGCACTGTCGACGATGAAGGGATACAAGAGCCTCAACCTGAACTCGTTGATCGACCTCTATCGCGACCAGGTGCGAGAGTCCTGGGAGATCGGCCCATACCTCGAGAAGCCTCGAGCATGGCGTCTGCCGATGACCGTGCAGCAGCGTCATGGTCCGGGATGGGTCGCCGTGGGGGATGCAGCCGGTCTCATCAACCCCATGAACGGCGAGGGCATCGACTACGGCCTCGAGTCCGGAATGCTGGTAGCGGAACTCTTCGTGGCCGACCCTGCCACCGCTCCCGAGGAGTATGACCGGCTCATCGGCGAACGTTTCGACGGGTTCCTGCGAACCGGTCGACGGTTCTCATTCCTCATCGGCCACCCGTGGATACTCAACACCGGGTTGAAGTTGGCCGTGGGTACCCAGTCTGTCGCCGACATCACTCTCAAAGTGATGGGCAATCTGGTGGATTCGGACACCCCTGGCACCGCCGGGCGAGTACTCCGGGCCGCCGACAGGGTCCTCGCCGCCCTCGACCCCCTCCTCCGCCGCACCAGAGCCGTTTCTTAGCGTGGCAGCGGTTCAAAAATGAATCGTTTCGCGTACCAGAACCGGTCTCTGAACGCCTTGGGTTCGTCTGCGGGTACGCTCGGGCGGGTCAACTTTAGAAAGGGCAAGAACATGTCTCTCGACTCAACGGCCTCCACGCACTGGGAAGGCGACCTCATGTCGGGGTCAGGCAAGACGACCCTCGCTTCCGGAGCCGCCGGTCCGCTGGATGTCGACTGGAAGGCCCGTTCTGAAGAGTCCGGTGGCAAGACGAGTCCCGAAGAACTGATCGCTGCCGCCCACGCCAGCTGCTTTTCCATGTCTCTTTCGGGGGCTTTGGGTAGGGGAGGCACTCCGCCCGCCAGCCTCGATGTGACGGCGACAGCCACGTTCGTTCCGGGTACCGGCATCACTGGAATCAAGTTGGTGCTTTCCGCCGATGTTCCAGGCCTGTCGGCAGAGGATTTCGCCCAGGCGGCAAACGGGGCGAAGGAGAATTGTCCTGTATCCCAGGCGTTGAAGGGCAACGTTCCAATCACCCTCGAGATCGTCTAACTCTCAGGCTCACGACATGAGGGAACGTTCGATGCTTGACCGCGCCGCAGCTTTCAGTTGGCGCTACCTGCTCGTGATCACCGCGATCGTGGTCACCTTCTACGCGGTTGCGGCTGTAAAGGTCGTGATGATCCCGCTCGTCCTCGCGTTTTTCCTGACCGCCATCCTCAATCCTCCGGTCCAGTGGCTCAAAAATCGGGGGTGGTCGCCGATGGCCGCCACCATGGCCACCATCGGGATGGTCATCCCGGTCTTCGTCGGATTCGTGATGCTGCTTGTGCCTTCGTTCGCCGAAGGAATGGAGCCTCTGGGCCGGGACTTCCAGGCGGCCTCCGAGTCCTTCATCGAGTGGCTGGGGGAAGGCCCGTTCCAGCTCTCCGAATTTGAAATTGAGGGATACATCGATGAGGTCGTCCAGACGTTCCGAGACAATCTCGGTGGACTTGCCTCGGGGATCGTTGGCGGTGCAGCCATTGCCATAGAGGTCTTGACAGGAACAGTGCTGTTGTTTCTCGCCACGTTCTTCTACCTAAAGGATGGCGATCGCGCCTATGCCGCTTTTCTCAGGCGAGTGTCGGATCCCAGTCGATGGGAAGCCGCTCTTTCGATCGCCTGGAAGACGCTGGGCGCATATGTGCGTGGTCTGGCGTTTGTCGGTTTGGTGGATGCGGTCTTCATCGGCATCGGCCTGACTCTCGTTGGAGCTCCACTCGTCCTGCCGTTGGCCGTACTCGTGTTCTTTGGCGGGTTCTTCCCGATCGTCGGAGCGTTTCTGTCAGGGCTCCTTGCGGTATCGGTCGTGTTCGTCAACCAGGGTCTGACCAAGGCTCTGATCGTCTTGGCAATCGTCGTGGCTGTGCAGCAGGTGGAAGGAAACTTGCTCCACCCTGTCATCTTCCGACGGGTGCTGTCGCTGCACCCATTGGTGATCCTCATGTCGATCGCCGCAGGGGGAGTCGCCTTCGGGATTCTCGGTGCGTTTCTCGCTGTTCCGCTGACAGCGGTAGTAGTTGCCGGCCACACCGCGGTGGCCGACGATCCCGACGGATCGGTCATGGAGCTGATGCGGAGCCCGCTCTATGACGACGGCGATCCGTTAGATGTCGACTCCGACGAGACCGATGCTTCGGAATGAGGTCAGTCGGGTAAGTGCCCGGGTGGAGCTCCGAGTCTTTCCGAAAGGGCCCCGGACCGGTCGTGGCAGATTCGATCAGCAATGGTGCGCACTGTATGGGTGAGCCACATTGTGGTCTGGCTCCCCTCCGTGTAATCGGCGGGTCCGTATGCGTCGATTCTGTCCTGTTCGAGCAACCTGTTGACCTGCTCGAACTCGCCCTCCGAACCCGGGCGATACACGGCAAAAGTCTTACCCCCGTGCTTGTCGATCACTGAAAACACTGGAACGTCGCTCGGTCCGTCTGCGATGTAGACCATGTTCTGAAAGGGGATCCGTCGATCTTCGTGAGCGATCTTCGAGTTGACGTCGATGTTGCTGTGGCGATTGGTGCCCTTGTTGATTTCGAACACGGCTCGCGTCTTTGACGTGTTGTCGATTGTGTAGATGACCTGGCGGATCTCGCGGTTATCGCCCGAGAACATTTTCCCGCTTTCCAGGTAGCCCGGGGGAGCGATCTCCTCGGAAAACTCACATCCCCAGACCTCTTCGACGTAAGGGGCAACTGCACTGCCGAGAATCATCTCGCGCAGCCCGGACGACACGATGTAGTGCTCGACCCGTATCTGGTGGTCGGCGTAGCCAGGGAACGACTCGATCTGTTTCTGGAGGAGGCCCAGGAAATCCGGCATTCCGTCGTAGAAGGCAATCTCGGCCCCCAACTCGGCCAGCAGGTCGTTGTTGAGGCCCTTCATGCGGCCTTCCCTCACATAGGTGAGAATGTGGCCCAGGTAGAGAGTGTCGCCGCTGGTCATTCCTGCGCCGCGCGAGCGGTAGTACTCGTCTAAACCATCGGCTTCGGCCCAGAAGGAGGCCGCGTCGATGTCGTACCGATCGAAGAGCGGCTTCTGCATGTACCCGGGGATGAGGGTCTTATCGAAGTCCCAGATCACGCCGATCACGTTCTGCGGGAAGACGGGCATATCGCGAAGGATATTCGCGAACTCGCAGATCCGAAAGGGGGCGTCCTTTGTGGTGCGGGATGCGACCTCGGGTAACCTCCATGGGATCCACGTCGGGAGGTCCGATGGCCGGCGCCATCGCAACCGAGGCACGACGTCGCAGGACGTTCGCAATCATTTCCCACCCGGACGCCGGCAAGACCACGCTCACCGAGAAGCTATTGCTCTTCTCGGGCGCGATCGCCGAAGCGGGTGCCGTTGGCGCGCGCTCAGGTAGACGGGAGGTCACCTCCGACTGGATGGAGATGGAGAGGGCTAGAGGCATCTCGATCACTTCCACCGTCCTGCAGTTCGAGGTTGGCGACCGCCTCTTCAATCTTCTCGACACGCCGGGGCACAGAGATTTCTCCGAGGACACCTATCGAGTGTTGTCAGCGGTCGACTCTGCGGTGATCGTGATCGACGCTGCGAAGGGAATCGAGGCTCAGACTCTCAAACTGTTCCAGGTCGCGCAGGCACGCGGCATCCCCTTGATCACGTTCGTCAACAAATGCGACCGACCCGGCATGGCGCCCCTTGAGATCCTCGATGACATCGAACGACAGCTCGGGATAAATGCCACGCCGGTCACGTGGCCGGTCGGTATCGGCAGAGATTTCCAGGGCGTTGTGGACCGCAGGGACCAGACATTTTGGGAGTTTGAGCGGACGCCGAGGGGAACGAAGATCGGAGAAGAGCGACGTCTTGTGCTCGACGAGGACCTCGCACGTGGCGATGAATGGCGTGAGGGCGCTTTGGGCGAGTTGTCGTTGCTCGACGAAGTCGAGGCCAACCACGACGAGAAGCGCTTCATGGCAGGCGAGACCACCCCTGTCTTCTTCGGTTCCGCTCTGTGGAACTTCGGTGTTCGACTGTTGCTCGAGGCGGTGGACGGGATGGCGCCCAGCCCCCTTCCCCGTGAGGACGTCGACGATGTTCCGCGCCCACTCGATGAGGGTGTGTCGGGATTCGTGTTCAAGGTGCAGGCGAACCTGGACCCGCGTCATCGGGATCGAGTTGCCTACATGCGGCTGTGCACCGGTCAATTCGAACGGGGCATGACGCTCATTAGCAACCGCACCGGTCGACCTTTGGCGACGAAGTACGCCCATCAGGTATTCGGTCGAGAGCGTGACACCGTCGAGGTCGCCTATCCGGGCGACATCGTCGGTCTGGTGAATGCCACTGATCTGCTCATCGGAGACACACTGTCGATAAGCGGCGATGTCAAATATCCCCCGATTCCGACTTTCGCGCCTGAGTTTTTCCGGGTAGCCCGCAACCTGGACACCGCTCGCTACAAGCAGTTCCGCAAGGGGATCACACAATTGGACGAAGAGGGCGTAATTCAAGTACTTCGCACGGAGGAGGGCGGAGAGCGCGAACCGATCCTCGCCGCAGTCGGCGAGATGCAGTACGAGGTGGCCCTCCATCGCCTGGAACACGAGTTCAACGCGGCCGTCATCTTCGAGTCCACGCCTTGGAATGTCGCTCGGCGGACCGACGACGAAGGCGTGGCATTGCTCTCGACGATTCGTGGCGTCGAAGTTGCGAGGCGCAGCACGGGAATACCGGTTGCCCTCTTCACGAACAGGCATCGGCTGGAGGCCGTGGAACGGGATAACCCTCAGGTTCTGCTCGATCCGATCATCGCCCTGTGATTGATCCGCCGCTCAGGAGCCGGCTTATTGACAAGTCGCCGATCCACTACGCCTGGGTAGTCCTGGTTGCCGGAACCATCGGGACAGCCCTGACAATTCCGGGCCAGACAGTCGGCGTGTCGCTCTTCTTGGATTTCATCATCGACGACCTCGGATTGGGGCGTTCTGCAGCAACCTTGATCGCCTACGGGCTGCTTTTTGGCACGATGCAGGGAATGAGTGGTGCGATTACGGCGACCGTTTATCCCCACTACTTCGGTCGAACCCACCAGGGGGCGACCAAAGGGGTTGTTACGACGATCGGTGTCGCGGGCACTGCAGCAGGTCCGCTGCTGCTGGCGCTCGGTTTCGGGGCCTCCGGCTCATACCGCCCCGTATTGACCGTGGCCGCTCTTATTCCCGCGGCGATTGCCCTCTTTGCCTTCTCGGTGAGGCTGGTGACGCCGGGGGGTGTCCGATGATTTTCCGGTTCTGCGCGGTGAGGTGGGATGGCCCCTTTGATGCTCGGTCATGGTGATGCTGGCATGCCGGGGGTGGCGAGGAGTGCTCTGGCGGCGAAGTTGTCGGTGTTGACGAAGCCGTAGGCGACGCGTTTGAGGACTCCGAGACGGTTGTTGGTGCCTTCGATCCTTCCGTTGGTGATGCGTCCGGCGTTGTGGAAGGCGAGGATCTCGTCTCCCCACTCGAGGAGTGTTCCGACGAGCTTGTCGAACTCGACGAGTGGGGTGTTCTGCCAGATGTCGATGAACGCTTCGAGCGCCTGGTTGGCTTCTTCTGAGTCTTCGGCGAGGTAGATGCCGTAGAGGTGTTGCAGCATCCGCCAGGCGGCTTCCAGCTCTGGCCTGCCGGAGAGGACCCGTCCAAGCGCTTCGATCCGTTCAGCAGACAGGTGGTCGAAGCGGGTGAGTTGGAGGAACCGGGATCGGAAGATGTCGGGTTCGTAGGCGGGTCGGGTGCCGTGGGGGCCGATACGTTGGATCCGCCTGCGGACTTCGATCATCCCTGCTGCGAACCATCTGGCGACGTGGAACCGGTCGAGGACGTGGGTGGCATGGCCCAGATGCTGGGTGATGGCCGCCCGGTAGGACCCGGACCCGTCAGAGACCACCACTCGCACACCCCTCTGCCAGCGGTGTCCTTGGGCCAGGAGGAACCCGGAGAGGGCGGCGGTGTTGCGGTGTGCCACGATCCCGAGTGTTTCGCCGGTGTCACCGTTGATCAGCACCGTCACATACCGGTGACCACGCCGCAGCGACGTTTCATCCACGAGCAGCACCCGGCAGCGGCGCCGGCGACGCTCAGCTGCGACCCGGTCTGACCAGTCCCGGGTCAACCCCATGATGTAATGCCATGGAAGGTCGTGACGGCGGGCCACTTCCCGGATCGACATCACGTTGGCGTCTTTGACCAGCTGACGTACCAGACGCCGGGTCACATGGGTTCGGCGTCCCAAGATCAGTTCGGGATGATCCTCCCAATGCCGCTCCGAACACTCAACGCAGGAGAAACGGCGGCGGACCCACACCAGCTCGGTGGGTCGGCCATGCGACGGCAGATCCCGAATGCTGAACCGGCGGGTGTCGTGGATCCGGACGGTTTTGAACCCGCAATACGGGCAGCGGACCACCCGACGGACATCTGCGACCTCGACGACCAGCTTCTCGATCGCATCCACCAGTACCGCGATCACCCGGATGCGTCTCAGATGCAGACGGACAGACATACGATCGGGTCCCATCCTGGCCTTCTCCTTGCTCGATGACGTTGAACATCACCGAGTATCGAGGGGCCCTGATCAACAGCCCGGCATTCACATCACCGACCGGCTCCCCACCTCACCGACCGGCTCCCCACCTCACCGCGCAGTCTCGATTTTCCGATGCCCGTCGCTCCGACTTGAGCTTCGGTACCGTCATCGAGATGGAAGGAAGTGAAACGATGGAGAATCCGGATTACCTGTCCGGTTTTGGTAACGAGTTCGCCTCTGAGGCAATGCCGGGGGCTCTGCCGATAGGCCAGAACAACCCCCAGAAACCCCCGCTTGGGCTGTACACCGAGCAGTTGTCCGGTACCGCCTTCACTGTGGGGAACGAGCGCAACAGACGGACATGGATGTATCGGATTCGGCCTTCGGTGCGCCATGCGTGGCGCTTCGCTGAAACCTCTCACCACTTCATCCGCACCGCTCCCAACCGCGAATCCGAACCCCCGATCGGCCAGCTGCGGTGGAACCCACCCGACTTCCCCGATGAGGCTACGACCTTCCTGACCGGGATTCGCACCATTGCGACGAATGGCGACGCCCATCTCCAACGCGGTATGGCAGCTCACATCTACATGGCTACCGAGTCCATGACCGACACGTACTTCTACAACGCAGACGGTGAATTACTGGTTGTGCCCCAGGAAGGCGATCTGCGCTTTGTCACCGAATGCGGGGTGCTGCTGGTTTCTCCCGGCGAGGTCGCTTTAATGCCGCGAGGGATGGTCTTCAGGGTCGAACTGCTGGGTGAGACGGCCCGCGGGTACATCTGTGAAAATTACGGGACCTTGCTTGAACTGCCCGAGCGGGGTCCGATCGGCGCCAACGGATTGGCAAACCCGAGACACTTCTTGCATCCGGTGGCGGCGTTCGAGGACACCGAGTCGTCGGGTGAGTTGTTCGTGAAGTTCGATGGTCGGCTGTTCGTGGTCGAGACGGACTACTCGCCTCTCGACGTCGTCGGCTGGCACGGAAACCACGTGCCGTGGAAGTACGACCTGCGGAAGTTCAACGTGATGGGTTCGATCAGTTTTGACCACCCCGATCCATCGATCTTCACGGTGCTCACGTCACCGTCGCCGGACCCGGGCGTGGCGAATATCGACTTCGTCGTGTTCGCAGATCGCTGGCTGGTCGGAGAGCACACGTTCCGCCCTCCCTACTACCACAAGAACATAATGTCGGAGTTCATGGGGATCCTCTACGGCACCTACGACGCCAAGGAGGAGGGGTTCAATCCGGGAGGGATGAGCCTGCACAACATGTACTTCCCGCATGGCCCGGACCATGACGCTTGGATCAAGGCCACGCAGTCCGAACTCAAGCCCGAGAAGCTGTCCGACACAATGTCGTTCATGTTCGAGACGCGCTATCCGCTGATTCCCACGGCTTACGCTGGGTCGATCCCGGCTCTCCAGGACGACTACCCGAGCGTTTGGCACTCCCTCGAGCGCCACTTCGAAGGCTGATTAGGCGTCGAGGACGATCTCGCCCCCGTCGGGCGGTCCGACGAGCGGCGGTTCGGTCGACCAGGGGAAGTTGATCCACTTGTCGGTGTACCGCCACACGTACTCACATCTGACAAGGGAATGGGGCTTTTCATGGAGCACAGCGGTGCGGACGTCTGCTACCCGTCCCTGGCAGTGATCGTGAACAACTCGGATGGTGTTTCCGGTGTCGGCAACGTCGTCGGCGATGAGGATGCGCGCCCCGTCGAGGTTCATCGAGTCCTGGTACGGAGGCAGCATCACGGGCACGTCGAGGCGCGTCCCGACTCCCGTGTAGTACTCGATGTTCATGACGTAGAGGTTCTTCACGCTTAGGGAGTAGCCGAGCGAACCGGCCACGAAGAGCCCGCCGCGGGCGATGGCGAGGATGATGTCGGGCCGGTACCCGTCGTCTGCCACCTGTTGAGCGAGGGCTCTTGCTGCCCCGCCGTACAACTCCCAGGTGAGGGTCTCACGTCCATCTCTCATCGGCCCCATGTTCCCACGTCCCCACCTGAGGGAATCCGAGGGACTAGTCAGGCCGGGGGTGTTGGGGATGCTGCTCAGGGTTTTGGGTGGTGGATGACGATTCCAAAGACATGCACGCTGCAATGACGCGAATCCGGGTCCTCCGGCTGGCGGTCGGGACCGGTGATCCGACGGCTGGGCTGGCCGCGGGTGATCCGCTCTCCGACTTCCGAGCAGCTGTATTACGGCGTTCGGTACCCGTCCTTCTGGTCATCGTGTTCGCGCTGGGCATCGTGGCCGTCATCGACGGGTACCGACTTGACGGCATCTCGGTCGGCTTTCTCGCTGCCACCCTCGTCGGTCTCGCGTTGGCGACCTTCGTCCCGTGGGAGAAAGTGGCGGCATCGCCGGATGCTTGGGCCGCTTGGCTTTGGTCGGTGATCGTTGCCTTTGTGCTCGGGGGACTGGCGCTCGTCCCTGAGTTGGCCGCTTCCACCCGTCCTCTGCTCGGGGCTGTGGCGGTCATGACCGGACTCGTGCTAAGTCCGTTGAGGCACGCTTCCGTCACGGTCCTGACGGCTGGCCTCGTTGCTGCGTCCTACCTGACAAGGAGTGGAACGGAGTACTCCGATGTGCTGGGTACCGTTGTCTTCGTAGTAGTGACCGCCATCGCCGTCGGATTCTTGGCTCGCCAGCTCGAACACACTGCGATGAGCGACCGAGACCATGTACAGGACCTTGCCAAGGAACGTTCCGCTTTCGAGCGCCTTTACGCCTTGGCCTCGACGCTCGGCGCGTCCACCTCCGTCCAGGAAACGTTGCCTGTGCTGTTGGGCCGCCTCTCTTCGTATCTCGATTCCAGCACGGGAGCATGGCTGATCGCCGACGAACATCGAGGGACTTTGAGCGTCGTGCCAACGGTTGTCATCGACGGCGAGGCGACCGAGCTCGACCGTGTGCTCAGCGTGAGTTTGAAGGATCCTGTTTTTGTTGCCAGGGCGTTGCGATCTGAGCGACCTGTGTCGATCAAAGTGGATGTCCTCAAGAAGGAGCGGCAGGGGGTTCTCGGCGAATTGGGTCTACATGTCGCCATGGCTGCCCCCCTCACCGTCGAGGGTCAGCGCGTTGGTGTAGTGCTCGTTGGAAATCCTGCCAAGGGCTACTACGACGAGAGCGACCTCGAGGAGTTGGCAGTTCTCGCTGGGCCCGCAGGCCTTGTTCTTGCCCAGCTCCGCCGTCAGCGCGAGGCCGAGGAACTCAATCATCGGCTGCGTGAGGTCGCCGAGATGAAGACAGACTTTGTCTCGATCGTCTCCCACGAATTGCGAACCCCTCTCACGTCGATCCGAGGAGCCCTCGACACCCTCACGCGACCGGGACTGATCGACGAGGACACCGTTGTCTCTGAACTCGTAGGGTCGGCCCGCCGTCAGACCTCGAGACTTGAACGCCTCATCAACGATCTGCTCGTCGCCTCTCGCCTCGATCGAGGCACGATGAAGTCGACCCTGGTGCCTGTGAGCGTGAAGGATGCGATTGACGAGCTTGTTCCTCTCATCGGGTATGGCGGCATCAACGTCGACGTTGCGAGCTCAGATGTCATCGCTGCGGACCCAGATCATTTCGCTCAGGTAGTGAGAAATCTCGTCGAGAACGCCGTCAAATACGGTGGGGGGACCGACGTCGAAATCTCAGTCGAGCGCGAGCTCGGTGGCCTCACGCTCGTCGTAGCCGACCACGGTGCCGGCATTGCACCTGAGGATCGCGCCCGGGTCTTCGATCGGTTCGTGCAGTTGGAGCGACCGGATCGGCGGTCGAGCGAGGGATCGGGGCTCGGCTTGGCGATCGTGAAGTCTCTGGTCGACTCGATGGGAGGTCGGGTCTCGATCTCCGACACGCCTGGTGGCGGGGCGACATTCCGTATTTCGTTTCGCGTCCCCTCGAGCCTCGACCTCCGGCCACTCTCGACGGTCTCGATGTCCTGAGCCGAACGGCGTTCATACACTCCGGGAATGCTCTCCAAGGTTCCCACGCCTGCCCTGTTGGTGGATGTCGACGTCTACGAGGCCAACGCCGTCCGCATGGCCGACAGGGCAGCCACGTTGGGAGTCGCGCTGAGACCGCACGCCAAGACTGTGAAGAGCCCAGGGCTGCTGCGAAGTGTCATCGGTCTGGGAGCGACGGGCCTCACCGTTTCCACTCTGGGAGAACTGCGCTCGCTCCTTCCGCTCACGACAGATTTCATGTATGGCGTCCCTGTCGCGGAGGGAAAGGCCGGACCTGTCCTTGAGGCGATCGGAAGCCATGACGTGAGGCTGACTGTTGTAGTTGGCGAGATGGACAATCTCGCTGGGGTACCCAGGGACTCGAGAATCGATGTGGTGATCGAGATCGACTCTGACGGTCATCGGGGCGGGATTCCACCGGAGGACCCTCGGTTAGAGGAGCTGGCCGAAGCGATCGCATCGAGGTATCGGTTGCGGGGAGTGATGACCCATGCCGGCGGCTCGTACCTGGTCAATCCAGCGCAGGTGGCTTCGATTGCAGTCATGGAGCGGTCTGCTGTCGCCGCTGCTGCCGATCGCTTGCGTGGAGCAGGGCACGAAATCGAACTGGTCAGCGTCGGGTCGACTCCGACCGTGGCAGCCGTCGACCATCTCGCCGGCGTGACTGAAGCGCGGCCCGGCGTGTACCTGTTCGGCGACTTGTCGATGGTCGCTCTCGGGGCGTGTACCGAGGCCGATATCGCGCTGGCCACTTTGGCGACTGTCATCGGCTCGAGCCCCGACGGTCGCCTTTCGTTCATCGACGCCGGGTGGTCGGCCCTGTCCCAGGACAAGGGTGTCCCGGCGCTCGGCGAGGATGCCGGTCTCGGTGTAGTCGCACCGGTCGACGGCGACGCCATGGACGCCCGGTTAGTCGTGTCGGCGGCTAATCAGGAGCATGGATTCGTGACCTCGCCAGACGGAAGTCCCACCGGCTTGGCGATTGGTGATCGAGTGAGGGTGTTTCCCAACCATGCCTGCGCCACCGCCGAGATGCATCACCGCATGACCCTCGTTGCCGACGGCGAGGTGGTGGGTACCGAGCTGCGACCCCGGGACTGGTGAACCTGCCACCCCCTTGAAGGGTACCGTTCGGGCGTGGAAACCTTCAGTGGCACGATCACGCTCGATGACGGCGAGCAGGTGCCCGTCGACCTCGGCCTTGACGAAGGATTCCTCTCGCTTCGCACAGAGGGGAACCTCATCGGTGTCTGGCCAGTCAAGTACTGCCGGGTTTCCCGCAGCGCTCGGGGCGCGTTCATGCTGTCTCTGGACGGTGAAAAGGTGGTTTTCGAGCCCCAGGATCTTTCAGGGTTCGCAACCGTCGCCGCTCACCAATTCCGTTCCTCAACTCTCGCCGATCGGATAAGCGTTGTCCGCGACATTGCAGTTGTTGAGGGTTCTAGCTCATCGGCGTCGTCGAGGAGCACCGAGTCTGATCGTCACCGTTCGGTCCGGCGGCTGCTTCGTTGGGCGATGGGCATTCTGGCGGTGATCCTGGCTCTGGTGATGGCGGGCCTCGTGGTGGTTTGGTTGGGGGACGACGAACCTCCGCGGTTCGATGCTCAGACGTTCGCCGTTCCCGCGACAGTCGTGTCACCGCCTCCGCTCTTCCAACAATCGGTCGATGAGTTCGCGACCGAGTGGAATTTGGCTGCGACGGCCTTCGGGGTACCCGTTCAGATCAGGGGGGTGCTTGTTCCGGGACTGTTCGAATCTCAACTCACTCCGTATCTGACCCTCCAGGGCCGGACTGGTTCGGACGGCACGATCGCCTCGATCATGCTGGTCATCGATCCGTCGGGCGACACCGACGATGATCGAAACGCTGTGGCTGCTCTCGGGGTGGCGATCGCCGTGGCTAACCCTGAATTGACCCGTGAGCAAAGAGGTGAAGTGCTCGCCGCGATGGGTCTGAGTGTCCGCAGTCCAGAATTGGTCGACCTGGATGGGTCCTTCGATGTGAGCGATACGGCTTACTCCATCAGCTATGTCGCAGCCTTCAACGCTCTCCTTTTTGTCGTCAACCCCGCCTGACCGGGTTTGGCCGGATTTCGCTAACAGGTACCCTCTTGGAAGACGTTTTCACGTCGGTCCCCCTGAATCGAGGTGAGTGATGCGCTCTGTCGTGTCCTACGCCGCAGGAGTCCTCACATTGCTGATGATTCTTGCTTCGGGTGGAGCCTGGACGCTCACCAACGAGCCTGGACTCCTACCCATTCAATTGAACGTTGCTGAGTTGCCTTATGCGACGGACCTACCTGAGCCGGAAGCTGTCGAGCCGGTCCGCGAACTCCCCCCCGGATGCCGGTTGGCCTTCGAAGGGGCGACCTGTGCCTCTACGGTCGTCGCAGGCGGGCTCGACGTTCCCTTCGATGCCTATGACCTGGTGCCTGACGAAGTCTCGGCCCTTTCTGACTGGCGACCTTTAGTGACCCAGTACTTCGAGCCGCACCATGTGGATCGCGCCTTGCGCATCATTAGATGCGAGTCGGGTGGTGACCCCGCCGCCAAGAACCCGACCTCGACGGCCAGTGGGCTGTTCCAACACCTCGCAAGTATGTGGCCGGAGCGATCGGTGGCGGCCGGCTGGTCAGGGAGCGACGTTTTCGATCCGGTGGCGAACGTCGCTGTGGCGGCCTGGCTCGTATACGATTTCGGTGGTTGGGCCCACTGGTACCCGAGCGCCAATTGTTGGCGCTGACCCCCAGTTCGATTGGGTCGATCGACCCATCTCAGGTTCTTAAAGTCCACCGGTCTGGCGGCCGATGGTGTTGTTGGGACCTGATAAATGACCATCGTGAACGCCAACTCCACCATCCATTCCGGCTTGCTCGTCACCGACAACGGTGATGCTCTTGCCGTTGACCTCGAACTCATCGGCGGGCGAACCCTGCGGATGAGCGTGGCGGGCGACGAACTGGGCACTTGGCCCATCGAAGACTGCAGCATCGAGTCAGCCCCTGAGAATGATGGCTCGTTCGTCTTTCGGGTAGATGGAGACGAGACCGTGTTCACGCCGGACAGTCCGAGCGGATTCGCGGCGTTCGCCGCTTTGGTCTCAGGTGGTGTCTGGGGCCCCGACGATCAACCGGAGGTTGCCGGGGATGCGGTTGCCAGCGCGGCGGCAGACGATCCTGTGGCCTTCTTGTTCGGCTCTGCGCGACCGCCTATACCCCGGCCCCTTTTGGATGAGGCTGACTCAAGTCCTTCGGCTGAAGTAGCGGATCTCGGCTTCGAGGCGGATACCTACGACTTCGACCGCCAGTCCGACGGGGACCAGCCTGACGAATCCGCCGCAATTGATGCAGACTTTGAGGCGCTGGCGGAAGAGGACGACGGAACAGGCCCGTTGGCCGCAGAGCTCGAGGCCGTCGCAGCAGTGGAGGAAGCCCCGCTCAACATCGAGGAGGACGTCTCCGCGGACTTGGATGACGAAGAGGCTCTGCGCAAGCGCTTTGGGTCGACTTCGGTTGAGCGACTCACCTCTGCAATAGGCGCTATGGCTGATCGTCTCGTTGATGACGATGATTTCGAGATCGGCCCGAACACGGTTGCCGCCGAGGTGCTTGAAAGCCAGCGGACTCTCCGTGACCATCGTTTGAAGAGTGCTGCCTCTCGTCTCAAGACGATTGGGATCGTGCTCAGCGTTGTGTCGGTCATCGGCTTCTTTGCTCTGCTCGGTCCTCGAGCCCTCGACTTTGTTCTCGCCTACGAGGGTGGGCCGGAACTGCCTCCGCGGCTGACAGTGACCGAGATACCGGTGGCTGCAGTTCCGGTGGTGTCGCAGTTCGGGGGAACAACGATCTTCGAGCGGCCCTCTTACGAGTTCATCGCTCGGTGGGACGCGGCGGCCGGACCGATCAACGAAGTCTTGGAGATCCGCCGCCTCCCAGCGCTCGGTCCGTTCGACAAGGGTTTCACACCATTTCTGACGCTCGTTGGCGTGGTGCTGCCGAACGGAGCGATCGACGAATTCTCGCTTGTTGTCGATCCGAGCGGGCCAGCGGAATACGACCGTGTCGGATTGCAGGCGCTGGGTGTGGCGATCGCCGCGGTAGACCCTGATTTTTCTCCCGAGGGGCGCGCATCGCTGCTTCGCCAACTGGGTCTTGACGTCCGGGCCCCGCAGTTGGATGGCGTCGACGGTCGCATCGAGTCACGCGACATCGCGTACACGCTGGTCTACGACCCCGATACCAATCTGCTCACGTTCACGGTTGCGCCCGCTTCCTGAGCGGGCGTTCGTTTCTGCCGGGAACCAGGTGGACCGTTTCGTTTTCGATTTCTACGTCCAGCGGTTGGCCATCGAGGTTGATCACCAGATGATCAGGCCGCAGTTCCACCCGTAGGAGACGTCCGCGATGGGAGAGGTTCACTTTCAAGTGGCTCCACTGGCTTGGCAGGCGGGGGGTGAATCGAATCGTCTCACCGCTTTTCATGCCGAGGAATCCGTGGGTGAGAGCGAGCCATACCCCACCAGCGGACGCCATGTGAACTCCGTCGGTGGTGTTGCCTGCGAGGTCGGCGAGATCCATGAACAGTGCGTGCATAAAGTGCTGCATCGCTTTCTCCGAGTATCCGATCTCCGCCGCCATGATCGACTGCACGCATGCGGACAGCGACGAGTCGCCGGTAGTGATCGGGTCGTAGTAGTCAAAGTTGGCTCGCTTCAGTTCCTCGCTGAACTCGTCACCAAGTAGGAAATCCACGAGCACGACGTCTGCCTGTTTGAGCACCTGGAATCGGTAGATGACCAAAGGATGAAAGTGAAGCAATAGCGGGTACTTGGTCGCAGGCACACCGTCGAAGTCCCATGGCTCCTTGGTAAGAAAATCGTTGTCCTGGGGTGTGATTCCCAGATCGGGATCATGCGGGATATAGATCGCGTCTGCCGCGAGTCTCCATCGCGTGATTTCGTTTTCGGCGATTGCCAACGTTTCGGCCAACCGGGTGTACCGATCGGGGTGCTCGACCGCCATTCTGGAGAGCACCTCGGCGGCGTAGCGCATGTTCATCCTGGCCATGGCGTTCGTGAAGGCGTTGTCGTCGACCAGTGCGGTGTACTCGTCTGGGCCCGTCACTCCGTGGATGTGGAAGCGGTTGTGCCGGTAGAAGCCAAGGTCTTCGAACATCCTGGCGGTCTCGACCGCTATCTCTACACCATGATCCCACAAGAATTCCTCGTCACCGGTGGCCTCGACGTAGGTCCGGATCGCGTAAGTCACGTCGGCGTTTATGTGGTATTGGGCCGTTCCCGCTAGGAAATAGGCCGACGCTTCTTCGCCGTTGATCGTTCGCCAGGGAAAAAGCGCTCCGCGTTGCGACAGTTCGCCAGCCCTGTGGCGGGCGGCATCGAGCATGTGGTACCGATGGAGGAGAATCTCGCGCGCTTTTTCGGGGAGGGCCCGGGCGAGAAAGGGCAGCAGGTAGATCTCGGTATCCCAGAAGTAGTGCCCGTCATACGCCTGGCCTGTTAATCCCTTCGCAGGGACCGAAGCATTCTCTAGCTGGGCAGACGCCTGAAAGATCTGGAAGAGGGTCCATCTGATCGCCCGCTGGGTATCGGCGGGCGCCCCCACCTCGATGTCAGCCCTCTGCCACAGCCCCTGCAGGACGTTCGCTTGCATTTCCGCCAGACCCTCGAAGCCGACTTCGAGACACCTGGCCAGGTCCTTCGACACGGCGGCGCGATCGTCCTCGTCTGGCCTCTCCTCACAAGTCCGATAGTGGGCGAACTTCTCGACGATGAAGGGCGTGTCCGGGCTGACGTCGGCGGTGAATCTGTGACCAAAGTCGTCGGCGTTCCTGTGCAGCTCGACTTCTGCTGGCTGCGAGATTCGATGGTCGACCGAGGCGATGAGTCCCATCCTTGACCGCGATGTGACCCATCCCTGTGAGAAGCGGAAACCTTCGAGAGTCGCGGCGCGGGGCTCCAAGACCCGGTGTGAGAACGATTGGGCTCGTCGAGGATCGTCTTCGGCCATGTCTTCGGCTTGCATTCGGTCCTGGCGATTGACCATTCGCGAGACAACGCTGACCTTGGCTGGCCGATCCACGTGGACCGCGACCGAGAAAGCCGCTACCTCCCGGATCTCCAGTGACACGAGACGGCGGAACGAGACTGTCGCGCGAGCACCGGAAGCGGCAGTGAACTCCACCCGTCGTTCGAGCACCCCGCGCCGGAAGTCCAGCCAGCGACGCTGCTTGAGGTCCGCTAGCTGGTTCACCGACAAGCGAGTGCCGTCCACCTCGACTCTTATCGATGTGGCATCGGGCACGTTGACGATTGTCTGGCCCGTCCGGGCTAGACCAAACGCTGCCTCGGCGTGGGTGATTGGCCAGGTCTCGTGGAAGCCGTTTATGAACGTGCCATGTAGATGGACGGGTGATCCCTCATCGACGGTTCCCCTGATTCCTAGATGGCCGTTCGACAGCGCGAAGATCGTCTCGGTCAGATACAAGAACCGTGGCGCGAATGACTCCTCGACGATCGCCCACGGGTCGTTCGGATAAACATCGACCGGCAAGTCGGTCCGCTGGCGTTCGATCATGAGGATTCGAGCCTAGGGCTGCGGACTGGCCGATCGCTCAGGCGCCCGGGACCAGTTCGCCGAGGTCGTTGACGACTAGATGAGCGCCCGCACTCCTCATCGCATCAGCCTGGTTCTCGCGGTCGACTCCGACCACCAGACCGAAGCCACCCGCGGTGCCAGCTTGGATTCCCGAGATCGCATCTTCTATAACGACCGAGTCCAATGGTTCGACCCCGAGGTCGCTGGCGGCGCTCAGGAAGGTGACAGGAGAAGGCTTGCCTGCCAGTCCTCGCTCGCGTGCTGTAAGGCCGTCCATCACCACCTCGAAACGGGAGCGCAACCCAGCGGCCTCTAGGACGGATGTGGCGTTGGCGCTCGACGACACGACCGCCACCGCTACGCCGGCCTTTTCTAGGTGCTCGAGGAGCGCGACCGAGCCCGGGTACGGCTCTACGCCTTCGGTTTCCAGAACAGCCGTGAACTCGTCGTTCTTGAGATTCCCAATCCCGGTCTCGGTGAGGAAGGAGGGTGGTTCACTGGGATGGCCGGCGGGCAGGCTCACACCCCGGGAAGTCAAGAAGCTGTGCACTCCGTCGTAGCGGGGCTTGCCGTCGACATAGGCGAGGTAATCATCCAGGGTGAACGGCCGGTAGCCGTCACCGAAGTGTGATTGGAGGAACCGGTCGAATGCGCGCTTCCATGCCACCCGATGGACTTCGGCTGTAGGTGTGAGGACACCGTCGAGGTCGAAGAGAACGGCGGCGTATTCGTAGACGTGATGGGTCATTCGGCTCGCTCTCCTGTCGAGGCTCCCAGCTGGCCCTCACCGTAACTACCTGTTTGATTCCCGTACGCGGGAAGAGAGCACCGGGCCTCCTTCCGTTAATGCTTTACCGACGATTTACCGATGATGAGATATCCGTGGCACAGTCCTGTGGACGAGTTGGAATAACACAATGGAAAAGAACGCTGACGACAACGTGACGACCTCACGCGATGATGCCCCCTCGAGAGTCCTCGTCTTCTTTGCTGTGCTCACAGTGTTTCTCGCTGGCACCGGTATCGGATGGCTGGCAAGTCCACCGGCGGCTACCGAACAATCCTCGCCCCCTGTCACGTGGGTACCCGAGACAGAGACAACGATCATCGATACGGTCGCTGACGTCGAGGCCCCACCCGACAACACGTCGCCGCCAGCCGACCCCGAGACCGATCCTCTGGTCGGCGGAGGGTCCGAAGAGCCGGTGGCTGACGTGGCCGCGGCCCTGCTGCCCTCGGTCGTGCAGATAGAACTTCCAGGTGGGGGCCTGGGAAGCGGCGTCATATACGACAGCAATGGCCGGATCCTGACGGCGGCCCACGTGGTCGCTGGTGTCGACACAGTGGTTGTCCGGTTCGCCAACGGCGACAAGGTGCATGGCAACGTGCTCGGTAGCGATGACGCCAACGACATCGCGGTCGTCGAGGTCAACATGACGGGGCTTCCTGCCGCACCTCTCGCTCTCGACGATGTTCCACGCCCGGGTCAGCTAGCGATCGCTCTCGGCTCCCCATGGAGGCTCGACTCAACAGTCACCTCCGGGATCATTTCGGCGGTGAATCAGGCCATTCCCGGTCCGGATGGCCTTCCCCGCTTGATGCTCCAGACTGACGCGTCGATCAACCCAGGTAACAGTGGCGGGCCGCTAGCCGACCGCTACGGCCGGATCGTCGGAATCAACGTCTCGATTTACTCGGCCAGCGGGGCCAACGACGGAGTGGGTTTTGCTGTGCCGATCGATCGGGCGTATCGCGTGGCGCGGGCCATCGTCGAAGGCGGGACTTTCGAGCCCGGGTTCCTCGGCGTATCGATCGACGCCACGGTGACAGGTTTGGCTGGATCTGTGATCACATCGATTTCTCCGGACACCGCTGCTGCCGACGCCGGGTTACAGCTCGGTGACATCGTCGTGGCCGTCGATGGCGATCGAATTGGAGACTTCTCCGACCTCGCCGCTGTCATTCGCAACTACGCCGCCGGGGACACCGTTGTACTGGAAGTCGACCGCGACGGTGAGGTGCTTTTCCTGACTGCCGTGCTCGGTGTCCGTCCAGCCGACGGCTGAAGTCGAGTTTGCTCTGGTCCTCAATCCGCTAGCGTGACGGATGACCGCCCCCCGGTGGGCGGTGCCGTTGGCATCAGCGAAGTCCGGAACGAACCGGCGCTGTCCCGCAACTGTGAGGCCTTTTGGCCGAGCCAGGTCGCCTGATGCCACGGCGCAGACGAAGCCTCGGGTGAAGGTGTAGTCCGCCGGCGGGGACTCCGCCGACGAACTCTCTTTCATCCTCCAACCCAGGAGGATGGGATGTTCAGGAACAACGCGTCGGCCAAGGCGCTTCTCGCAGTGTCCGTTTTCAGTCTGGCGGCCTGCGGCAACGGTGACTTGGTTGCCGAGACCACAACGACGGCCACGACCGCTCCGACCACTACTACTACTGGCGCCGAGACCACTACGACTCTCGACTCGGGTTTCCCGGTGACAATCGAGTCCGGTGGGGTTACCACCACTCTCGAGTCGAAGCCTTTAGCCATAGTTTCGCTATCACCAACTGCGACGGAGATGTTGTTCGCGGTTGGGGCGGGCGACCAGGTGGTAGCTGTGGATGAGTACTCGTATTTCCCGGCGCAAGCCCCAGTCACGTCTCTGTCGGGTTTCACTCCGAACCTGGAGGCGATTGTGGCCTTCGAACCCGATCTCGTCGTCGTCAGCAATGACATCGATGGGATCGTCGACGCGTTAGATGGTGTCGGGATCCCCACCCTGGTCTTGCCTGGCGCGACTGTCGTAACCGACAGTTATGCCCAGATGCGAATCCTGGGCGTGGCGACCGGCCACTCCGAGCAGGCCGAAGCGGTGGCATCGTCGATGCAGTCTGAGATCGAGGCGCTTGTTGCGGGGATTGAGCCCGCCGATGAACCTCTCACGTACTACCACGAACTCGGCAGCGACGGCGGCGGATCCTTCTATTCGGTCACCTCGTCGTCGTTCATCGGTGAGGTCTTTGGCGCGTTTGGACTCGAGAACATTGCTGACCCGGCGGACGCCGACGGTTTCGGATACCCGGTGCTCTCCGTCGAGTTCATTATCGAAGCGAACCCAGACTTGATCTTTTTCACCAGCTGCTGTGGAGATACTCCTGAGACGATCGCCGCCCGCCCAGGCTGGGACTCGATCACCGCCGTGCAGCAGGGGGCGATGACGGAGGTCGACGACGACGTCGCGTCCCGGTGGGGTCCCCGTCTCGTCCAGTTCTTCCAGATCGTGGCCGGTGCACTTCAGGGCCGTACCCCCTGATGGCTGTTGCCTCTGTCGCTCCGAGTCGTATCAGACCTCTGCATGCCGTCGCTGGCGTGTCGACTCTGATAGCGGCCGGTGCGGCAGGGGTGCTGATCGGTCCGGCCGGGCTGCCTGCCGGTACTGCGTTGCTTGCTCTGTTCGAGTGGATTCCGGGTATTTCGGCTCCCGACATTTCGTCTGCCCACCAGAGCATCCTTTTCTCGTGGCGTCTTCCGAGGGTTGCTTTGGGCGCTCTGGTGGGAGCTTGCCTGGCAATGTCAGGTGCCGCATATCAGGGAGTGTTTCGGAATCCACTCGCCGACCCATACCTGTTGGGAGCGGCCGCCGGTGCGGGACTTGGCGCGACCGTCGCCATTGTCTCGGGTCTGCGCGGTTTGATCGCGATATCAGCGTTCATCGGCGCACTTATCGCAGTCGCCCTGGCTTACGGGTTGGGGAGGGCGGCAGGCGGACGGTCGGGGGCCGCGATCATCCTCGCCGGTGTGGCGGTAGCCGCCTTTCTGACGGCAGCCCAGACTTATCTGCAGCAGCGCAACACCGACACGTTGCGGGAGGTGTATGTCTGGATACTCGGTCGACTGTCCACCAACGGCTGGGGCGATGTTCTCACGCTTCTTCCTTACGCCGTGATCAGCGGCGTCGTGATTTTCGCCTTGCGACGGAACCTCGATGTCCTCGCGGTCGGTGACGAGGAAGCTGGAACACTTGGACTTCCAGTGGCGCGTATCCGTCTGCTCTTGGTAGTTGCCGCCACCCTGGCCACCTCTGCGGCGGTTGCTGTCAGCGGGCTCATCGGATTCGTCGGGATCATCGTTCCTCACTTGGTGAGGCTTGTCGCCGGATCCAGCTATCGGGTGGTGGTCCCTCTCTCGATGGTGTTCGGTGCGGCCTTCCTGGTGTTGACCGACCTCGGGGCTCGAACGGTTCTCAGCCCGGCCGAGCTGCCCATCGGTGTGGTGACGGCCTTCCTGGGTGCCCCGTTCTTCCTGCTCGTTCTTCGGAGATCGCGGAGGGCCGTGCAATGAATCAGATGCTCTTGTTGGAGTCTGTGTCGGTCGAGTTGGGCGGTTCCAGCATTGTCAAGGGTGTCGATCTTGACGTGCCCGCAGGTGGCTTTGTGGGGATCGTCGGACCTAACGGTGCAGGAAAGACCACTCTGTTGCGAGCAGTCGTCGGGGGCGTGCCGTTCGGCGGCGATGTCGGAGTGTCTGGCCAGTCTGTTCGATCGATGAGCCGGAATCAGCTGGCGCGAGCCGTGGCACTCGTGCCACAGCGCCCAGTCATCCCTCCGGGTATGGCTGTTTCGGACTATGTACTCCTCGGAAGGTCGCCGCACCTCGGGCTTCTCGGCTCGGAGACCCGACGCGACCTCGAAGCCGCCGAAGCCGGCCTCCGCTCGCTCGAGGTCGAGGGTCTCGCAGACCGAGAGGTGGGTTCATTGTCGGGCGGAGAGATCCAGCGTGTTGTGATGGCGCGCGCGCTGGCACAGGGTTCACCATTACTGCTGCTGGACGAACCTACCTCGTCGTTGGATGTGGGCCATGCCCAGAGAGTTCTCGCCCTCGTCGATTCGATGAGGCGGTCATGCGGGCTGACAGTTGTGGCGGCGATCCATGACCTCACGCTTGCGGCGCAATTCTGTGATCGCCTGGTCATGATGGCGGGAGGAAGCGTGGTGGCAGAAGGCCGACCGGTGACCGTCCTGACCGAGTCATCCATAAGGGCCCACTACGGAGCGACTGTTCGGGTGCTCGACGACGGAGACGGCCGCGTAGTTGTGATCCCGAGTCGGGAAGAATACGCACCGACAGAACTCGACCCGGCGATGGAGCAGATATGAACGAATCGAACCAGCCGCCCCTTGAACCGCCAGCCAAGGCACTCGTCAGAAAGCCTTCCCTCGTGGTGGTCAATACCGGTGACGGGAAGGGCAAGAGCACGGCGGCTTTCGGCATCATGATTCGTGCGGTAGCTCGCGGCTGGAAAGTGGCCGTGATCCAGTTCCTGAAGTCCGGCGACTGGAAGGTGGGCGAGGAGGCTATCGGTCGTCAGTTGGGCGTGGCCTGGTGGGCGCTGGGGGACGGGTTCACCTGGGACTCCGCCGAACTGTCCGAATCCGAGGCAGTAGCCAAGGCGGCTTGGACTTTCGCAGCAGAGCGGATCCAGTCGGGTGAGTTCGACATGGTGATCCTCGATGAGGTCACCTATCCGATGAATTGGGGATGGATCGAAACCGTCGAGGTCGTTGAGGCGATCCGAAGCCGTCCTGAGAAGGTGAACATCGTCGTCACCGGCCGGGACGCCCCCGCCGAGCTGATCGAGGTCGCGGACACGGTCACTGAGATGGTCAAGGTCAAGCACCCCTACGACGAAGGAATTATGTCCCGGCGCGGCATCGACTTCTGATGACGATCGACTCGTTGCTTCGCCAACTGGCTGAGGCACCTGGGCCCGATGGGCTCCATCACCAAGCCGTGACTCAGCGTGCGAAACGAGTGCTCCGTCCACCCGGCGCTCTTGCCAGACTCGACGACGTGGCCGCCTGGCTGGCGGCCTGGCAGCGCACGGATGTGCCCGAGGTGACCAGTCCGGCCCTGGTTCTCGCGGCGGGGGACCATGGCGTGGTGGAACGAGGCGTCTCGGCCTATCCCGCAGAAGTCACGAGGGCGGTGTTGGACGCCATTAAGGCTGGCGTAGCCACTTCGGCAGTGATGGTCGAACAACTCGGAGTTGCGCTACGACTGGTGGATGCCGGGGTGGGTTTCCCGACGGCTGACATCGTCACCGATGACGCGTTGACAACCGAGCGATTTGAGCACCTAGTCGCCATTGGTCGCGAGACGGTGTCCAAGCTGGACTGCGATCTTCTTCTCGTCGGGGAAATGGGCATAGGCAACTCGACGGCCAGCGCGGCGATATCGGCCGCCATTTGTGGTGGTGCGTCGGAATCTTTCGTCGGTCGAGGCGCAGGTGTCGACGACGATGGCTTTGCGAGGAAGAAGGCTGCGGTAATCGATGCGGTGGCCCGCGTCGGCCCTGACCATCCCATGGAGATCCTTCGTCGCCTGGGCGGATCCGAACACGCCGTTTTGGCCGGTGCGATCGCCGAGGCTCGCCTCCGGTCGATACCTGTCCTATTGGACGGTTACGCGACCGCATCTTCGGCCCTGCCGCTCGGATTCGCAGTCCCCGGTTCGCTCACCCATTGCCTTGCATCTCACGTTTCGTCTGAGCCAGGGCACCGCTTGGTTCTTGAGCGTCTAGGGCTCGAACCCCTGCTGGACCTCGACATTCGACTGGGGGAGGGGTCAGGCGCCCTTGTGGCGCTGCCTCTGGTGCGATTAGCTGCCGCGGCCGTCGTCGACGTTGCCACATTCGAGGAGTGGGGCCTGGAGTGACGTGCCTGATGCTTTCCTGTCCGGCGATTACCTCAGCGGCCCCGCTCAGAGCTCGGTGATCTCCAGTTCTCCTGCCGCCTGTTGGGCGCGCAGGCGCTTCTTATCGAACTTGCCTACGGAGGTTTTCGGAACCTCGTCGATGAACGCCCAGCGCTCGGGCACCCAGAATTTCGCGACGCGCGTAGACAGGAACTCTTGCAACTCCTCGGGTGTGACCTCTGCCCCTGGGGCCAGCACGACGCAGGCCAGTGGGCGCTCATCCCAACGGTCATCGGGAACGCCGACCACTACTGCCTCCACAACGGCAGAGTGGGCCATCAGTTCGTTCTCGAGATCGACCGAACTGATCCACTCTCCCCCTGATTTGATGACATCTTTGGCCCGGTCCGAGATCTGAACATATCCCTCGGCAGTGATGGTGCCCACGTCGCCGGTGCGCAACCATCCGTCGTGGAACTTCTCCTCGGTCGGGTCGAGGTGATAGGACGCGGTGATCCAGGGACCCCGAATCTCGATCTCGCCTTGGGCCGTCCCATCCCAGGCAAGGTTGTTGCCAGCGTCGTCGCAGATCCGAATCTCGACGCCGGCCAGGATGCGGCCCGTCTTGGACTTCCAGTTCATGCGCTCCGACTCGGGAGCGTGCTTGGGCGGACGGGCGATGGCGCCAAGGGGCGATGTCTCGGTCATACCCCATGCCTGGATGACCTCGACGCCAAAAGTCTGCTCGAAGCCTTCCATAAGCGCCCGAGGCACAGCCGACCCGCCGCAGGTGATAAAGCGAAATGAGCTGAGATCTGCGCCGGGTTGGTTGTGGAGCACGTCGTTCAGCACCGTGGGAACTGCGCCCGACACAGTGGGACGAGTGCGTTCGATCACGTCGACGATCGGCCCAGACTGGAGATAGCCCTGGGGCATCACGATGTCCGCACCCGCCGCCCACGCCCCGTAGGGCATTCCCCACGCGCCGGCGTGAAACTGCGGAACGATCATCAGCACCCTGTCTTGCTCCGTGAGGCCAAGAGTGTTGGCCGACATGACGTTGAAGCAGTGCAGGAATGTGGACCGGTGTGAGTAGACGACGCCTTTCGGGTTCCCCGTTGTCCCGCTGGTGTAACACATCGCCGCCGCCGAACGCTCGTCCAACTCGGGATAGTCGAAGCCCGATTCTTCAGCGGCGATCATTTCCTCGTAGTCGAGTGTTTCCCCCAGCCCCGAGAGGTCACCCTTTCCGGCGACCACGATGTGTTCGACGGTTTGGAGCTGATCTCGAACCGCAGCCAGTAGCGGAGCGATGGAGCCGTCGACGATCACCACTCTGTCCGCCCCGTGGTTCACGACGAAGGCGAGTTGTTCTTCGAACAAGCGGATGTTGAGAGTGTGGAGGACAGCCCCCATTGAGGGAACGGCCAGGTATGCCTCCATGTGACGCTGGTTGTTCCACATGAAGGTGCCTACACGGTCACCGCGCTCCACACCGAGACGGCGGAGGGCCGATGCCAACCGATCCGCTCTGTCGGCTACCTCGGGAAAGGTGGCCTCTGCGATCTCGGCATCCGGTCCGTGATAGGTAAAGACCTTGGATGCGGGATAAATCGTCCGCCCATGTCGCAGAAGGTGTGTGACGGTGAGCGGGAAGTCGGACATGGTGCTGTCGATCATGTGGGGGATTCTCCCCTGCGAGCGACAGCGACTCAAACGAGAGTGTCAGCTGGCTGCGGCAGCCACCTTCTGCAGCGAACGAGCAACGGAAAACTCGTGTGTTACCGGCTCGAGCGTGATGGCGCGACAGACCTGGCAGATGTTGCGACGAAGGCCAGAGTTGACAGTCGACACCCATTCGTGATCGGTGCAATCGGCCTTGCTTCGGGTCAGGATGCTCATGATCGTATTGCTCTCTTTCTGTTGGTTCAGGCCGAAACGACCTGGAGATGGGGGGAAACACGGACTTCTCGGCGGGCGGAGGCGGGACGTACGACCCGCTCCATCTGCCCGGACTGGTGTTCGGCAAGTGGAATGGACAGAACGAACTGAGTCTCGCCACGGATTCGACGGTATGAGATCTCGCAGCCCATCCGGGCGCTCAGTTCGGCGACGACCGCCAATCCGAGTCCGACCGAGCCCGTGAACTGGCTGCCGAACACGGACGATGAGAACCGGGAGAAGAGCCGGGATTGGTCTTTCGGTGTCACTCCGGGTCCCTGGTCGACAACATGGCACACGTACTTGCCGTTTGCGACAGCTCCTCGAACTGTGATCGTCGGCTTGCCGTGACGATGGGCATTCGTGAGGAGGTTGCGCAACACCTGGTTGAAGTGGGTCGGGTCGACCATCACGTCCACATCCTGGAGGTCGATTCCGATCTCGGCGCCGATGAGATCCATGAAGTCGCAGACTCGCTCTACCTCTTGGTACATCGACACGGCTTCGACATTGATGGGTACGGCGTTGGCGTCGAGCTGGGCGGCGGTGACGAGGTCATCGACCATCCGGCTCAGCTCGGCAGACTCGGCGATGATCATGCCGACGAACTCTCTGTCCGTTTGGGCCAACGGCGAGTCTTTCAAGAGATGAGCGAAGCCCACTACGCCGGTCAGTGGGGTTCGCAAGCCGTGTGACACGTTGGCAATAAAGGTGTCTTTCGACGTCGCCAGGTTGGTCTCGAAGTGGTCCCGCAACCGACGAGTGCTCTCGGCGAAGATGTGACGAACGTAGATGCCGTGGAGGGAGGCGGTGGCCAGGACGAGACCGAAGACCGTCACCATCCGGAGGGGATCTATGAGTTCGCGGCCCAGGCGGGTGCCGACGAGTTCGGCGAGTGCCATAACGACCGCGGCACCGGCGACGACGATTGAAATCCGGGTGCGTCCCAGCGAAATACCGGGGGCTGCGGGGGTGAGGGTGCTGGCTTCCATGTTTCATGTATCGGGAGTTCCGACTCATGAGCGAGAGCACCATCTCCAGAGGAATCGGAATGACTAGTCACCGGGCAGCGGCTCCAGTGGCCCTTAAGACATCTCAGACCTGGCTCGGGCTTACGATCCGACTGTTTGGGAGCGGCGTTCCATCAGCACGACGTCGTGCCATCTGCCGTTGACCTGTCCTATTCGTTCTCGTACGCCCACGATCCTGAAGCCAGCGGTCTCGTGGATGTGGACGCTCACTGAGTTTTCCTCGAAGATCTGAGCCTGGAGTGTCCAGAACCCCGCTTCTTCGGATTTGGTGACAAGGGCATCTAGTAGCAGTTGACCCAGCTTCTGGCCTCGCGAGTCTTCGGCGACGTAAATCGAGAGCTCTGCGACCCCGCCATAGGCGCACCGTCCCGTCACGGGGGTGAGAGCAGCCCATGCGACGACTTCACCATCTTCTTCGGCGACAACCCGGCAGGAGGCGAGATGCGCCGAATCCCACGCAATCCATGAGGGTGCGATCGTGTCGAGGGTGGCGGTGCCGGTGGCGATCCCGTCTTCGTAGATGCGGTAGATCGCTGGCCAGTCAGTCGGCGCCATGGCGCGTACGGATGGCATGTCATCTCTGAGATTAGGCACGACACGGACTACCAGTGGGCAACTGTGGCGTTGCTGCGTTGACAGGACCGCGCCCTGCCGGGATGATGAGGTTCGATGTTTCCTTCCTCTGAGCTCCTTTCCGGTCCAGTGACCGACGTGGTGCTCGACTTGGGAGTGCGACTGGAGTTCTTAGTCCCGACGGTCGCAGTCTTGTCGATGGGAGCAGGCGTTCTAGCCGCCCGTTACGGCGAGCGGGTGCGCGATGGGTTCTCTCGGCTTGTTCAACGAGCTTCGACGCGCACGTAGCAGTCGATCAGGCGCGAGAACGGCGGCCATTGCCACCCGTACTTGTCGGCCAACGCTGCTTCGGCGGCGACTAGTTCGTCACCTTCGAGAATCGACGCCAGACCCTCGGTGTATTCGCCTCGTTCGAGGCCGCGATAGTTGGCAGCCGCGAATCGGACGGAAGGGTTCGAGCGGATCCGACGGATCTTGCCCGAGTCCGCGTGGGTGCCAAAAACGAACCCGCTCTCTAGGAGCGCGAACCAGACCGGGGTGGCCACCGCAACTCCGCTTCGGCGGAAGGTCTGGACGCTTACGAAGCGTTCCTCTTCGAGTTGGTGGAACATGATGGCTGACCGTACCTCCGTCAGCGCCGGCGGGAGGCGGCCAGTTCGAGCAGTTGGCGGGCGCCGTCGCCCATGATCGAGAACCGATCGTCGGCTGTCTGGCCCCGCAACCATCGGATGTAGATCTGCTGGAGCACCACGGCGAGCTTGAAAGTTCCGAAGACGACGTACCAATCCACGTGGGTGAGGTCGAAACCCGATCGCACTCCGTAGCGCTCGATGGCTTCGGTCCTGGGCATCCATCCTGGTGTGAAAGTGGGCATCGTGTTGAGAGAGGAGGGTGCTTCTCCCGGGTCATACCAGACCGACATGAGAGTTCCGAGATCGGCGAAGGC
This sequence comes from Acidimicrobiia bacterium, assembly GCA_041744795.1. Taxonomy (GTDB): domain Bacteria; phylum Actinomycetota; class Acidimicrobiia; order Spongiisociales; family ZC4RG35; genus DATHWB01. Next base: position 35,275 of record JBGTKD010000173.1, on the reverse strand, counting down.
GTCGCCTCGGGTACACATGTCCCAGTCGTATACCGCTACACAGGTGCCAGGGTCGTCGTACGCCACCGCAAGGTTGTCGAGTCGCCAGTCGTTGTGGAGCAGAGTCGTCGGTCCGGCGGGAGGAATGTGGTCCTCCAGCCACCGTGCCAGTTCAATGGCCAGCGGGTTGTCATCGTGTTTGGCCTTCTCCCAGCGACCCGTCCACCCGCTCACCTGTCGTTCCATGAAGCCATCCGGGTGACCGAGATCGGCGAGTCCGGCTTCTTCCGGGCTGACCTGGTGGAACTCGGCGAGTGTGTCGACGACTACCTCCGAGAGGGCCCGATTGGAGACAGGGTCTTGTCCTGAACCGAACTCAGGCGGTACGACGCCTTGCACGACGAGCCCGTGGAGACGCTCCATGACGAAGAACTCGGCCCCTATTACCGAGGTGTCTTCGCAGAACAAGTAGGCGCGTGCCGCCTTCGGAAAACCTTGCCACAGTGTCGAAAGGACCCTGTACTCGCGTGCCATGTCGTGCGATCCCGGCGCGACCGGTCCCAGCGGCGGCCTGCGCAGCACGTACTCGCGGGCGTCGTCGCTCTCGCCGAATCGCAGCAAGTAGGTGAGATTGGCCTTTCCCCGTGAGAACTGGCGTACCGAGAGGGGCTCTTCGGAGCCCTCCAGTTGGTCACGCAGGTACTCCTGGAGGCGTGCGGTGTCGAACCCTTCGTCGGGTCGGACCTCGATGTGTTCGGGAAGCGGCTGTTCGCTCACGACTCAGGAGGCTACCGCGGGTAGCTTCTGTACCCTCCGAGTGTGGTCAAACGTTTCGTCGATCCTTCGACCGTCGAGCCAATCGACGCCTACAAACTTCTAATTGGACTCGTGGTGCCCCGGCCAATCGGCTGGATCGGGACAGTCGACGTCGACGGCAACCACAATCTCGCTCCGTTTTCGTTCTTCAATGCGGTCGCCGCCACGCCTCCGACGGTTCTTTTCTCGCCCCTGGTTGACTCCGAAAAGTCCAAGGACACGTTGCGCAACGTGGAGGCGACAGGGGAGTTCACTGTCAGCATGGTGTCTGGTGACCTAGCGGACGCCATGAATCTGACTTCGGGCCGTTACCCGCCCGATATAGACGAATTCGAGCTCGCCGGGCTGACCGCCGTTGTGGGTACCTGCGTGGCTGCACCGATGGTCGGTGAGGCGAAGGCGAACCTCGAATGCAGGGTCACCCAACTGGTTCCCGTCGGTCGGGCACCGATGAACGCAACGGTCGTCATCGGCGAGGTCGTAGCATTTCACGTTCGTGAGGACCTGCTGGTGGGAACGCGAGTGGATCAGGCCGGACTCGATCTGATCGGGCGAATGGGCGGACCCAACTACACCCGCACCAGGGATATCTTCGGGTTGGAACGTCCTCAATAGCCAGCCAGTCGGATCGGGCCTGCGAGTAGCGTCCGCCGAATGAGTGCGATACGCGGTGTTAGCCACATCAGTCTGTCGGTGCGCGATCTCGACGCGAGCCTGTCCTTCTATCGGTCTGGTGGTCTTGATGGAGCCGTTCGATGGTGTCGTGTTCGCGGGGCGTGAATCGATGGTCATGCCCGGAGAGGTCGCGATCGGCTTGCAGGAAAATTGGGCCAACGACGGCGCCGAGTTCTCGCCGATTCGCTCGGGCCTCGATCACCTCGCATTTCACGTGTCGTCTATCGCCGACCTCGACGATTGGATCGCTTGTCTCGACTCGCCGGCGATCGATCACTCCGAGATCCGCCCTGTGGCCTTCGGCTCGATCATTGAGTTCCTTGACCCCGACGGCCTTCAATTGGAAATATTCGCCCGGAGTTGACCGGGTCTCGTGGGATCGGATAATCCGCTCGACTAATGAAAACCGGAGAGTCTCCGTAAGCTCTTTCGGGTGCTGTACACCACCGATCCCGACTCGCTCGCTGACCTCCTCTCTGAAGAGCCGGGCTTTCGCGCGGATCAGCTTCGCGAGTGGTTGTACACCAACCCGGTACTCACTACGGAGGAGATGACGAACCTCCCGCAGGCGCTTCGTGAGGAGTTCGCCGATCGCCTTTGGCCGTTCACGCTCGATGTCGAACAGACCGGGGATGGCGGGCGGACTGTGAAGTGGCTCTTCCGCGCTCACGACGGGGTGGGGATCGAAGCGGTGCTGATGGGATATTCGGACCGGAACACGCTGTGCCTCTCCAGCCAGGCGGGCTGTGCGCTGGCTTGCACCTTCTGTGCCACTGGTCAGTACGGGTTTGAGCGCAACCTGGACGCAGGCGAGATCGTTGCCCAGGTGGCCTATGCGCGGGCCTACCTGTCCAGCCATGGACTCCCCGGATCGCCGTCGGAACTCACCAATATCGTTTTCATGGGAATGGGCGAGCCACTCTCCAACTTCGATCGGGTCAGGGAAGCCCTTCGAAGGATGATCGAGGTCATGAACATTGGCGCCAGGTCGATCACAGTCTCAACTGTCGGCGTGGTCCCAGGCATGCGACGGCTCACGGCAGAGCCGTGGCAGGTCAATCTCGCGGTCAGTATCCACGCCGCCGATGACGAACTCCGCTCCGAACTCGTCCCCCTCAACAGGCGCTATCCGCTTGCGGAGGTCGAGGCTGCAGCTGCCGAGTATTTCGAAAAGAAGGGGAGACGGGTCTCGCTGGAGTGGACGATGATTGATGGCGTCAACGACACCGAAGACCAAGCGTCGAAGTTGGCCGCTCTCGCAAACCGCCTTCAAGCTCATGTCAACTTGATCGCCCTCAACGCAACACCACTGTCACCGATGCGCCCTTCCCCCTCAGATCGGATCGGCGAGTTCGCAGACCTGCTGAAGTCCGCAGGAGTCAACGTCACAGTGCGCAATACCCGCGGAGCGGATATCGACGGGGCGTGTGGGCAGCTCCGGGCGTTAGATGCTCCTCGTCGCAACCGCCTGCACGTCTCGCCGGCGTAAGCCGGGTTGGTCTGAGGTGTCAGGCTTTGGTAGCGGCATGGGTCACCCATTCGGTAACCCTCGCCTCGGATGCGCCGGTTATCTCAGCCAGACGGCTCGTGCTCGAAGATGCAACGTCTGCGAAGGTGGAGACGCCGCCATCGCGTAGCCGACCGGCGAATACCGGGCCGACACCGGGAAGTTCGGTGAGGTCGTCAATCGCGATCTGGCTGCTTCCTGACGGCGGGACCACTCGGAAACGGGGAGGTTCTGGATCGTGGGGAGCGGCGATCGACACAAGTCGATCTCGCATTGCCCACAGGATGGCCAGGGCGCCGCCGATGAAGCCGAGAGCTTTTCCGATCTTGTTCACACCGGCATCGTAGCGACGGCTGGTCTCACACTTTGGTCCTTACAGGCTGTCCATCTACTCGGTGGTCGTCGTCGTGTAGGTTCCCGACCTCAACAGAGAGGACCGCAGTGCAAGTCGATTACTACCTGCCGCCGGCAACACCGCTCAGAGACGTGCCCTCGGAGGCCTCGCGAGCAGTCCAGATCGGGTTCGACGGGCTCTTTACCGCTGAGACTTCTCACGACCCCTTCATCCCGTTGGCTCTCGCTGCCCAAACCGAACCGAGCCTAACGTTGGGGACTGCGATCGCTGTCGCCTTCCCTCGCTCGCCGATGATCACCGCCCAGGTGGCCTGGGATCTGGCCGCGATGTCCGAGGGCCGCTTCATCCTCGGTCTCGGGACTCAGGTCAAGCCTCACATCGTCCGCCGGTTTGCCGTTCCTTGGACCACTGCCACTGGGCGGTTGCGCGATTACGTCGACGCGCTTCGCGCCATTTGGACCTCGTTCCAAACTGGCGAGAGCCTGCGGTTCGAGAGCGAGGAGTATCGATTCACCTTGATGACTCCCTTCTTCAATCCTGGTCCAATTGAGCATCCGGACGTGCCGATCGCCATTGCGGGGGTCGGCCCGCAGTTATCGCGACTGGCGGGAGAGCGCTGCCAGGCTTTTCACGTTCATCCCTTTCACACCGTCAAGTACCTGGACGAAGTGGTGATCGCCAACATCTCTGCGGGAGCGACTGAGTACGGCCGCGACGCCTCCGATGTCGAGCTGATCTCGACTGTCTTCGTGGTCACCGGCCGAGACGAGAAAGAGATGTCGGACTCGATGTTGGCGGCCAAGCAGCAGATGGCCTTCTATGCGTCGACTCCCAGCTACCGAGTAGTTCTTGACACCCACGGCTGGGACTTCGGTGAGGAACTGAACCGCATGAGTCGTCGCGGCGAGTGGCAGGCGATGGCTGCTGTGATTCCCGACGAGGTCGTGGCCGAGGTCGGTGTCGTCGCGGAGCCCGATCGACTGGGTCAGGCCATCAAGGATCGATACGAGGGGCGGGTCGCTCGTATCGGCTACTACACCTTGGATGGTTCGCCGACTCTGCCCGATGAAGCCCTCGCGTCGATCGTGACCGCTACCCGATAGTCAATACGGGAGCGTCCGGCACCTCGAAACCGGCGAAGGCCTCCAGGTGACCGACGTCGTTGAACGCAGTCAGCTTCGGACCGGGGTCAATCACTGTGATGGACGTGTTCTGGACGGCGCCTAGAGGCCCGCGGAAGACGTTTCCGTCGATGACAAGACCCGACGCCCAGAGAGCTCCGACGATGATCGGGCCCCCGTGCGAAACGACGACTGTGACTGCATCGGAAGCCAAGAGGCTCTTGAAAATGTCGACCGAACGGACACGGACGTCCGACCATCGCTCCCCGTTCGGGCGCGGCACGTCTTCCCCACCGCGATAGCGGGACCAAAGGTCCGGCCAACCTTCCGCGATCTCATCCGGGGTGAGGCCCGCCCACTCACCGTTGTGGATCTCCCGGATCCGATGTTCGATCTCTACGGTCAGGCCAGTCGCCCCGGCGATGGCGGCGGCTGTGTCGGTTGCGCGGGACAGGTCACTGGATACCACCCTGTCTATCTGTGCCGAACGCAGCCTTAGCCCGACCGCCGCGGCCTGTTTTCGTCCGAGGTCGGTGAGCGGGACATCCGTCTGACCGATAAAGCGGTGCTCTCGGTTGCCTTCTGCTTGGCCGTGACGAACCAGAACCAGGCGTCCCATCAGCCCACAGCACCCGATGTCGTGTCAACCCGGGGATCGGGCGACCCTGTACGCAACCCGCGCTCGTCCACATCGATCACCGATACAGGCCCCCATCCGGACATCAGGGGCCCTTGCACCCTCACGTCGTGGCCACGTCGAGTGAGGCCGTCGATAACGGCACTGGAGGTCGTCGACTCCACGTCGAGAATTGTCTCCTCCGAGGCCGGCCAAGAGATGTTCCACCGAGGAGAAGCCTGGGCCTGGCCGGGGGAGCGACCGGCTCCGAACAAGAGTGCTGCCATCTGAGAGACGAACTGGGGTTGTTGGTGTCCGCCTCGGGTTCCCAGGACCGCTCGCAACCGGTCGCTTTCAGTCCAGAGAGTGGGGGAGAGTGTGTGGAGGGGCCGTTTACCGGGACCTAGCTCGTTGGGATGACCCGCTCGGAGATCGAAGCCCGCTCCTCGGTCATGCAGGACGAATCCGCTATTGCCTGATCCGATACCCGATCCGATTCCCCGGAAATTGGACTGGATGAGCGAGACACCCATGCCGTCCTTGTCGACGGTGCACAGATACATCGTGCCGGGGGGTTTGCTGGCGGGCCCTGTTTGGACAGACACCGAATCCATGGATACCCGGCTGGCGAGGGTCATGAGGCGTTCGGTATCGAGGAGCTCGTCCGGGTCCATCGGGGCGTGGGCCGGGTCGGCCACCAGGTCGTCCCGTTCTGCAGCGACCGCTCGGTAGGACTCGACGAGAAGGTGGGTCCAAAGCGGGTCTTCTGGATCCATGGTCGATGTCAAGGATTCGAAGATCTTGAGGGTGGCGAGCGTCAGGTAACCCTGGCTGTTCGGCGGGATGGTCCAGCCCCTTGTACCGAACACCTCCATCGAGATCGGTCGCACCCAGTCCGCGGTGTAAGACGCCACATCTTCAGGTGTGATCAGGCCGCCGACCGCATCGCAGATGCTCGACGCGATCGCCCCTGTGTAAAAGGCTGTAGCGCCCTCCTCGGCGATCCGTTCGAGAGAGGCTGCGAGGTTCGGACGTCGGACTCGCTCCCCCCGAAGAGCCGGCTTGCCGCCGGGGAGAAGTTGAGCTCCGTCGGCGTTCCCGAGGAGGAACTCCGCCATTCGATGGGTGGCAGCGCTGTACTCGGAAGAGGCGGGAAAGCCCTCGCGGGCCAGATCAATGGCCCAGCTCAGGTTCTCTCTGACGGGCAAACGGCCGTAGCTATCTGCCAAGGCGAACCACCCGGCGACACAGCCGGGGATGGTCACGCCGGCGGGATGGTGTTGGGGGATGCTTGTAAGACCCTCATCCCGCAGTGCGGCGGCTGAAACCTTCGAACCGGCTCGACCGGACGCGTTGAGAGCTCTCACCTCGCCTTCGTGATAAATCAGGGCGAATAGGTCACCGCCGATGCCACATGTCTCTGGAGCCACCACACCCTGCACCGCATTGGCCGCGATAGCGGCGTCTAACGCTGATCCACCCCGATCAAGAGCGCTGATCCCGGCCTGTGTCGAAAGGAAATGGGGGGATACGACTGCTCCGCCGAATCCCTGGACTTCGAACATGGCTCGCATTGTTGCAGGGCCGGCCGCTGGGGGATCAGGGACGGCGGAGAGCAGGGACCTGTCGGTTGACGGCGTCGAGGACCGCCCGCACCATTGCCTGGCTCGGGTCGGACCCGACGAGGGCGGATCCGACCATCATCCGTTCGCGCCCGCCGATAACTAGAACGATTTGGGCGATGGCCACGTCTTCGGCCCCGACCCGGTGGATTGCCTCGGCGCTCACAGCGAATGCTGCGTTCTCGTCAAGCGCCTGCTCGAGAGCCGCCAAAGTTGCTTCGGCTACAAGCCGCATTCGGGTGGTCGACGCAGCAGGACCTTGAGCCGAACCAGTCAGCTTCTCATCGTGCCAGCGCAACGTGACGGCGATGTTCATGCGCGAACCATCGATCTCCTCGGCGACGTCGTCGACCACAGGCCGATCCCCGGCGGAGAGGTCGCCGCCGTCAATCTGGACCACCGAGATGATCCGCCGGTCTATGTCGAGGTCGAACGCGGCCATGGCGACAGACTGGACATCTCTGACAACCTGCTTGGCGGGTTTGCCCGGGAGAGCGAGCACATGGACCTCGCGTGGCTTCTGGCCTTCGAGAACGATCCTGACGTTCTCGACCCCGGGGATTCGTCCAATTGTGGCTTCGAGGGCTTTGAAATCCATGATCACTGGAGCGTAGCCCTCAATCCCCTTGCGGCTGGGAATGCCTAATAATGGCGGAATGTTGCGGATCTGCGTTGTTGCCGGGTAGATTGCATATCGGTCGGTCCCACACAGGGGGACTGGCGGAACCGGGACGCTGACCCGGTTGGGAGGTGGGCGGACCTGTACAGGTGGGGCCTCACATTGACAAGTGAGGTTTCCCGGGTCGTGCGCACACCGCGTTCGAGCCGGGGATATGGGGAGAGCCCGGCGGCGGATCGTTCCATCGTTCAATACACCGAAGCGGAGCGGAACGACGCGTCGACAGGTGTGTCGGCGAGTCCAAATTCACCGACGAGGTGATACCGGATGAAGGCACGCTTACTCCGGATTCTTGCTACGGCAGGAAGCCTCGCCACGCTAATAGTGGCTGGCTCGGCTTCCTTCAAGATCGGTTGATCTGACGCTGGGCCCTCTCCCCAACTTTCGATCTGGGAGACTGTCGAGCGCATGGAAAACCGCCACAAGAAGACCATCCTCGGGGCTGTCTCTACTTCAGTGGGCGTCGGCCTGGTCGCTTGGGCTCTCTGGCTTACTCTGGCAGCCCCGGATAGCTCGTGGCCCTATGCAAACCTGAGCGTCCGTCTTGGAACATCGGACTGGGCGATTCTCGGTCTTTTTGCAGCCGCTTACGCTGCCCTCTCGTTCAGGTCGGCTGAGGTGAACGACAGGATGTTCGCGAACTCCAGCGCGATGGTCATCGCCTCGGCCAGCATGTACTTCTTGGCTAGCGGATACAACGCCACGCCACTGCTGGTGCTGATTGCCGCTGCCGGACCCTTTGACATAGAGGACTTTCGACGCAAGCGGATCTTCCAGCCTGCAGGAAACTTTGGAGTGCTGATCATCTCCGCTTTGGTTGCGGGCTCCGTCGGTGACCTCTTGGTCGATCCTGGTCAGGGCGGTGGATTCACGGCGGCGACTTTTGCAATCGTTGCCGTCGTGGGTGGGCTGATCGCGGCGACTTACACAATTACGAACCTCAGCCTCGTACGGCTCAGCGTGCGGTTCGCATACGGTGCCCGCAACCTTCTTCCCTGGTCGGGTACGGGGGTGCTATTCGTTAGCCAGATGGCGATGGGGCTGGTCGGCGGACTCCTCGGTGCTGTACTTGCATTCTCAGAACAGAACCTTGGCAACAGGTCGCTGTTGCCCCTGATCCTCTTGGTGTATGTGACGGGCCAGACGGTGTTCACCTCGTATTCGGTGCTCCGTGTGGCGCATGAGTCCACTCTCCGGGGTTTCGTCAAGACCTTGGAGACGCGAGACCTCTACACCCGCGGACATACGGAGCGTGTCGCCTATTTCTCGCAGTTGATCGGCCAGGAACTGGGATTCTCGGGAACTCAGCTGGAGCACATGCGCTGGGCTTCGCTTATCCATGACATGGGCAAACTGGCCATCCCGATCGAGTTGATGCAGAAGCAAGGCAAGCTGACCGATGATGAGTATCGAAGGCTTCGTGCAGCCACTCACAAAGTCGACGACCTGCTGTCAGAGGTCGACTTCCTGCGACCGATGGTCGAAGTGTGCTCGGGCAGCCACCCTCGACTCGGAAACGAGGACTTCGGTCAGATCGGCCATCACCACACGACGAAGCCGACGCTGGAACAGAAGGTGCTTGCAGTCGCAGATGCATTCGACGCCATGACTAGCGTCCGCGGCTACCGGATGGCGATGAGCCAGCGTGCTGCCCTCGACTCGCTTTTTGCTGACCCGAGTCCTCTATACGATTCCGATGTGCTGGGGGTGCTGGAGCGGGCGCTGAGCAGTGTCGGTGAGACTTATGGTCCTCCGCAGTTGACGACACCGGCACTCGACACCGAGTCGGTGCGCCATGGGTGAATGGCACAACATTGCCCGCTGGGTGTGGATTCTTTCCGCCACCCTTCCCATCGCGGCTGCCGGGGTCGCGTACGTTCTCTATCAGACCGGCGACGACCTGACCTGGATAATCGGTGCTTCGGTCGCTTTCATGCTTGCCTCGCAGATCAAGGTGCCGTCTGCAGGGCGAAGCAGGTTCACTGCGGGGTACCTGGTCGTTGCCGCGCTTCCCTTCATCTCAACCGAGGACTCCCCAGGTGTCCTATCCCCTCGCGAGTCGGTTGTAGTTCTCGCCATCGGTGTGGCCCTCTATTGGATTCTCCAGGCGGCCCAGGGTGACGATCAGAGGGTTGTGTTAGCCGGCCTCCTTAAGCGGACACTGTCTTATTCGGCCTATATCGGTGCGTTCGCGTTTGTAAGCCAGAGGGTCGACGCAGCCTTCCTACCCGAATGGCGGGTGGCGTTATTCTTCGTTGCCGCGGCGGGAGCAGGTTTTGGCGCGGAGATTCTGACGAGCGCCGTTCTGAGATCAGGCACGGCTGGCGCGGGACCCCGGCTGTATGTCGCCCTTGACACGGCCCGGGACCTCAGCGTGTACCTGTCGCTGGTGGCTTCCGGGGCGCTATTCGGCATTGCGTTCGAGGTAATTGAGTGGTGGGCGCTAGCAGTGGCTGCACTGCCGTATGCCTTCGCCCACGGCGCGTTTCGGCGTTATGTGGATGCTCGACAGACCTATTCCCAGACAATGCGGTCGCTTGCTCGGATTCCAGAAGTGGCGGGTCACTCCGATCCCGGGCATGCGGCGCGCACGGCTGAGTTGGCCGTAGGAGTCGCAGCCGAACTCGGCCTGCGACCCAGGGACGTCGACACGGTTGAATACGCCGCGCTCCTCCACGACATCGGTCGTATCTCATTGAACGAACCGAGTGTGCTGAGGATGGGTTTTACGGATAACGACATCGCCAAGTGGGGTTCGGAGATCGTGGGGGAGACTTCCTATCTCGCCGAGGTGAGCGAAGTGGTTCTGAGACAGTACGAGCCTTATCGAAACCCAGGAGTCGAGTCCAACGAGGACGTTCCGGTCGCCGCCAAGATCGTGAAGGTGTGCAGCGCCTACGACGAATCCGTGAGCGAGCTCGGGTTCTCACCCTTGGAGTCGATGGAGAAACTTCATCGCGGCTCGGTCTACGACTTCGACCCCGAGGTGGTTGCCGTGTTGCGTCGGCTACTGGAACGACGGGGAGACTTCGACCGGTCCGTCAGTAGGCGCTGATCAACGGGGCCGGTTGGCCGATCCGCCTTGCAGCTTCACTCCGGGCTTGAACCAGCGAACGGGTCTGCGCAACTCGGCTTCGAGGAACCGTCCCAGACCGACCGCCAAGAACACGTCGCCGATCGAGATGACCGAGCCCTGGTTGGCCATGCGGATCGGTATCACGTCTGCGAGGAACGCCAGCATGGTCCCCTCGCCCATCTCAGTGTGTTTGGCGGCGTTGGTCAGGTCAGCACCACCGGGGGCATACCCGGCGGCTACTTCGATCGCGCCCTCTAACACCGGCATTCCGCCGTTGAGGGCGATCACAGTGAAGTTGAGAAGGACCCCCACTCCTGCGAGCCACAGCCCGTCCCGATCGCGATTGAGGATCATCAGACCCAGGAGAGGAACGTAGGAGAGCAGCACGAGGTAGAAGCCGAACCCGGGATCGACGAGGGCCGCACCTCCCTGCATGCTGAATCCCAGTGGCAGAAGCCACCACATTCGTAGCCGAATGTCGGCCAGATTCGATAGGCGGCCCCCCCGCAGTACCGCGAGGGACATCGCCACAAATAGGACGATGACAAGCCACAGCATGGCTTTGAACGCTATCACAGCCCTGGCGCGGCACAATGTGGTTCACATGGTCAGATACGAAACCGAAAACGCTGTCGCCACCGTCACGATCAACGACCCGGAGCGTCGCAACCCCCTCAGTTCTGCAACGATCTCGGGTCTGCTCGACGGTGTCCAGCGGGCCATCGCCGACACCTCTATTGAGGTCATAGTGATCACCGGAGCAGGCGATTCCACGTTCAGCGCCGGTGGAGATCTTGCGTCCGGGTTTTTCGAGGACCCGGTCGCCAGGCACGCCGAGCGTGGGCGGTTTGCCGATCTTCTGCGGTTGTTGTGGCGGGGAGGCAAGCCAACGGTTGCCCGGGTGAACGGTCACGCCCTCGCAGGCGGGTTCGGGCTGGCGGTGGCCTGCGACATCACGATCTGCGTCGATGACGCAAAGCTCGGAGTACCCGAGGTGCGGGTAGGTCTGTGGCCGATGATGATCACCGTTGCCCTCGCCCGCGCCATGCCGCAAAAGGCGGCCTTGGAACTGATGCTCACCGGTCGGACCATCACGCCCGCCGAGGCTTTACGCCTTGGTGCCGTGTCGAGAGTGGTTCCGCGGTCCCAACTCGATACAGCGGTCGCCGAGACCCTCGAAGCACTCCGAAACAGTCCAGGTTCGCTGATGCTCGGACGGGACGCGTTCATGGCCGCCATGGCAACCGACCCGGACACAGCCCTTGATCGGCTTCAGGCAGGACTCACTGCCGTGGCGTCCACCGAAGACGCCCGAGAAGGGGTGAGTGCCTTCGCCGAAAAGCGGATTCCGGAGTTTCGGGGTCGATGAGGCATTGCGCAACGTTGGACAGCCGATAGCCTTGGGCCAATGCAGAGAATGATCAGGATCGCCGGTTTCGCCATGGTGTGGACCGGTGTACTGACGCTGGGCATCGTCGCATATCAGCTCGTCGTGACCGACGTGTTGAACACGCGCGTCCAGGAGACAGCCAGAGAAGTGCTGGTAGACGAGTTCGATGAGCGTCGCAGCGACCTCGAGACGCCAGTGACGGTGACCTTCCCGCCGCCGGCCGAAACCCCCGGTACCACTACCACCACAGAACCGCGTGAGGTCAAGACCGTCAGCTTCCACCCCGAGGTGGGCGTCGAGGAGGGCGAGGCGCTGGGGATGATCCGGATCCCGTCCATCGATGTTGATTGGGTGTTGTTCGGTGGTGTTCTGCCGTCGACCATCAACCAGGGGCCTGGTCACATGCCGTGGACTCCTCTCCCCGGTCAGCCAGGAAACGCCGTGATCTCCGGGCACCGAACCACACATGGAGCACCGTTCTTCGACCTTGATCAGCTTTCGCCCGGTGATGTGATCGAGGTAGAGACAGCCATTGGCGTTCACGAATACACCGTGCGCGAGTCTTTCATCGTCACCCCATACGACGTGTGGGTAACCGATCCGAAGCCTGGGGCGTGGTTGACGCTCACGACATGTCACCCGAAGTTCTCTGCCGCCAAGCGGCTGATAATTCAAGCGGAGCTCACGGCGGGTCCGAACCTTGACTACGCCCAGTTCCTCTTCGAGACCCAGTTCGCTGACGTCTCCTAATCAACGAATCCCGGAGACGGCCGCCTCCAACTCTGAGGCCGTGACGCCGCCGACCTTCGACCATCGGATGACACCCTGTCGGTCGATTACGACAGTGAACGGCATCCCAACCGACGGGTAGCGATCCCGTAATCGTCCGGTGTCGTCCATGCCGACCAGATAGGACGGGGCTAGATCACCGACCATTCGGCGGGCTGCGTCGAGTCGATCTTCCACGGCCACGCCGACGACGAGAAACTCCGGGTGGGAGTCCGAGAATTTTGACAGTTCAGGAATCTCTTCGAGACATGGCAGGCACCAACTCGCCCATAGGTTGAGGACTACCGGCCGGCCGTCACCCGCCAAGTGTTCCGAAAGCCTCCAGGGGGATCCGTCGAAGGTGGTCATCGCCACTTCGGGGGCGACACCCGTAAGTGCTCCGCCTGAACCTGCATCACCTGGATCGCTCAAGCCTTGGGAGACAAGTAGGCCTAGACCCACTACGACGGCGAAGACCACCGTCAACCGGCCGCGGGCAGGCCGCAGCGGAACAACGGGTTCCGGGAACACATCGGTGAGTTCCGAGGTTGGCATCGCTCGATAGGGTATTGCCGGTCAAAGGGAGTCGAGTTGGCATTCTTCAGGGGAACCGAGTCTGATGGAGTTGAAGCTGGCAGGGTGCCGCCCGGTCAGTACGTGACCGACCGGTTTCCGGTTCTCCACGCTGGGGCGACTCCTCGCATCGAACTTGCCAGTTGGGACTTCGTTGTCGAGGGCCTCGTCGAGGAAGGCGCGAAGTTCAGCCTCGACGAGATCAAGGCCATGCCAACAGTCGATCGAACTGTCGACATCCACTGTGTCACGAAATGGTCGAAGCTCGACACGAACTGGCATGGCGTGTCCGTGACCGATTTCATGCGCCCCTTCGAACTGTCTGCTTCCGCCTCGCATGTGCTCGTGTGGGCCGAACACGGCTTTACGGCCAACCTGCCGGTCGAGGACTTCTTAAGGGACGAGAACCTGTTGGCATGGAAGTTCGGAGGCGAAGACCTGGATCTGGAACACGGTTGGCCCTTGCGTCTCGTGGTGCCTCACCTCTACTTCTGGAAGTCTGTGAAGTGGGTCAGGGGCTTCAGGTTCCTCGACCACGACGAGCCTGGTTTCTGGGAGCGGAACGGGTACCACATGTATGGGGATCCGTTACGTGAGCAGCGCTACTGGGGGGATTGAACTCCTCTTGGACTGGCTTTCCCGCTGGGCGCGTGACACACCGGATGCTCCGTTTCTGATCGACGGTCGCCAGACTGTCGACTTCGGACACGCCTATCAGCGGGTGGCGGCATTGGCTGGCGGAGTCAGGTCGAAGCTCCCTTTGGGAGCCCGCGTAGGCGTCGTCATGTACCCCAACGTTGAGTCCGTGCTCATGGCGCTGGCTGTCCCTATGGCGGGGATGACCCTTGTGCCGCTGCCTGCCACGGTCGACGACGTCGAGCGACGGCGACTCTCGGAGATCGCAGGGGTCCATTCCGTGTTGGGGTCCGCACACGACTTCGAGACGTCCCTAGGGCTGGCCGAGCCCGAGGATGACGCCGCCCACAGTGCAGTCTTTACCTCGGGAACCTCTGGGTTGCCTCGTGCTGCCCGACTCACCTGGGCCAACATCGAGGCAAGTGCCGCCGCCTCCGCCGCCCACATCGACCACTCTGCATCCGACCGCTGGCTGGCTGTGCTGCCGCTTCACCACGTGGGGGGCCTTTCGATCCTCTGGCGATCCGTCCGCCAAGGTTCTGCCGTGCTTCTCGCTGGGCCTTTTAACCCAGGAAAGGTTGTCGGACTGATCCAAGATGGGGAGGTGACTCTGGCCTCCTTCGTGTCGCCGATGGTCGAACAACTCTTGGAATATGGCCTCGACCGGGCTCCCAACTTCCGCTGCGGTTTGATCGGTGGCGGCCCGGCATCTGAGAGAGCTTTGTCGGCATCACCCCTCTTGCTGCTCCCCACCTACGGGATGACCGAGACCGGGTCTCAGGTCGCAACGGCCGACCCTGCTGAGCCGCGCCCTGACCGGCTGGTCGTCCTCGACGGGGCTTCGGTTTCCGTTTCGGAGACAGGACACGTCGTGGTCGATGGACCGATGGTCTCTCGCGGCTACCTGGATGAGCCTGATCGGGTCGGTCCGTTGGTCACCGGCGACCTAGGTGCAATGCACGGGAACCGTCTGGAGGTGATCGGCAGGAGTGACTCGGTGATCGTCACCGGGGGCGAGAACGTCATGCCCGAGCGTGTCGAGTCGGCGATCGCTCGACTGTCGGGAGTTGGACGTGTGGCGGTCGTAGGCGTGCCGGACCCTCGGTGGGGTGAGTTGGTTGCTGCTGCTTACACCGGTACTGCGGATCACCCAGATATCGAGACACATCTGCGTGGTGTCCTTGCGAGCTTCGAGATTCCGCGTCGTTGGGTGCGGGTATCAGAACTTCCGATGATCGGGGTCGGAAAAGTCGACCGCTCGGCGGTCGCCCGCCTATTCGACACAGGAAGCGCTTCGTAGTCAGTCCACAGGCGGCTGACGACGGAGTTTCTTCTTCTCGCTGCGTGCCCGCTTGTCGTCCAAGCGCTTTCGCTTAGAGGTCCTGGTTGGCTTGGTGGGCCGCCGTCGGCGAGTCTCCTTCATTGCGCCCACGAGCAGATCTCGCATCCTGGCCCTCGCCAGCATCCGGTTTCGGAACTGGGATCGACTTTCCGCGACTGAGACCACGAGGGGGTCAGATCCGAGACGTTCGGTCATACGTCGTTGAACATCGGTCGGGAAGACTTCAGTGGCAGTCAGGTCGAAAATCAGGTCAGCGCGGGTGTTCGACCGGTTGGCGTGTTGTCCCCCGGGACCGCCTGAAGTCGAAAACCTCCACTCGAGTTCCGACGACGGGATACTCCACTCGCCGACTTCCAAGTCGTCGTCGGGTGCGGGACCCGCCACCAGACCTCACTCCTCGTAGTATTCGTCGCCGAGATGGGTGATCAAGTCTTCACCCATCCACGCGCGCAGAGTGTTCTTCAGCTTCTTCTGCTGAATGAAGATGTCATGTTCCGGATAAAGACCTCGGGCGGTTTGGGGACTCTTGAAGTAGAACGACAACCACTCCTGGATGCCACCCTTGCCAGCGCGGGCGGCAAGATCGAGGAACAGGGCGAGATCAAGAACCAAAGGAGCCGCAAGGATGGAGTCCTTGCAAAGGAAGTCGACCTTGATCTGCATCTTGTATCCGAGCCATCCGAAGATGTCGATGTTGTCCCAGCCCTCCTTGTCGTCTCCGCGGGGCGGGTAGTACTCGATCCTGACCTTGTGATAAAGGTCGCCGTACAACTCGGGGTTGACTTCGGGCTGGAGGATCGTCTCCAGTACCCCCAGCTTTGAGACCTCCTTGGAGCGGAAGTTTTCGGGGGCATCGAGAACCTCGCCGTCACGGTTGCCCAGGATGTTCGTGGAGAACCAGCCATGGATTCCCAGGCTCCTGGTTTTCAAGCCTGGGGCCAGAATCGTCTTCATTAACGTCTGTCCGGTCTTGAAGTCCTTGCCACAGATCGGGACCCTCTCGCGAATGGCGAGCTCGACCATCGCCGGAAAGTCAACAGACAGGTTCGGAGCACCATTGGCGAACGGAACGCCCGTCGTCAACGCCGCGTAGGCGTACAGCTGGGAGGGGGCGATGGCTGGGTCGTTGTTCTTGAGGCCCTCTTCAAAGGCTGCGAGAGACTCATGGACTGCGCTCGGCTCCTCATAGGCCTCGGTCGAACCGCACCAAACCATCACCAGGCGATCACAGCCGTTCTCGGCGCGGAACCGTTCGATGTCTTCAACCAGGCTCTCGACTGCTTCGAGGTGAGATCCGTACGAAGCCACGTGGTCGGTGTCTTCGAGCCGTGTGACCCATTTGCCGTCGAATACGGCCTTCATCGGCTTGATTGCCCGCATCTCGTCACCAACTGATTCGAGAAGCGCAGGATCTAGAACCCCGGCTCGCATCGCGGCGCTGTAAGCGTCTTCTGAATATGGGTCCCAACCGCCGAACACGAGATCGTCTAGGGGAGCGAGGCTGACGAATTCGCGAACGAGGGGAGTCCGATTGTCCGTGCGTTTGCCGAGCCGGATTCTTCCCATCTGGGTCATCGATCCGATGGGAGACGAAATGCCCTTTCGGGTCGCCATTACACCGGCAATGAATGTGGTTGCCACCGCGCCCATACCGGGGAGGAGGACGCCTAGGCGTCCAGATGCGGGGGCGATTGGGGTAGCGGTCACGAAGGCTCCTGGCTCGTCAATTGGTCGCTGACGATAAACGAGGTCGACCGGGTGCGGAATTGTCGGGCGGGTAGGATCGTCTCCGTGACGACAGAAGAGATCAAACCGACGGTCGATTTCGCACTGCTGGCTGACGCAGTCCAGGTAGTGCAGGGCAAGCTTTACGTGTTGGGCGGCGGGTGGGACACGCTCTTCGTGGCCGACTTCCCTGCTCGATATCCCAGCCTGGGCCTGGGCCTGCGGGTGCGGGTGCCGTGGAGTTGGACCGACCAGGTTCTTGTAATCGGTGTCGACTTACAGGACGAGGACGGGGGGCGCGTTCTCCCGACGCCACCAGTTGCCCAGGGCGTCAAAGTGGCCCGACCCCAGGGCATTCCCGAGGGCAGCGACATTGGGGTCGCGAGATCCTTCACCTTCAACAATCTTTCGTTCCCTTCGACCGGCGCCTATTCCTTCGTTGTCATGCTGAACAACGAGGTCGCCAGCCGTTTGAGGTTCTCGGTTCGCCCAAGACCGTCTTGACGCTCCCGGCCCCAGAGCGGCTTCGCATGTTCCCGCTCGGTACGGTTGTTTTCCCTTATAGCGGCGTGCCGCTTCGTGTTTTTGAGCCTCGCTATCAGGTGCTGCTCGACGCCGTTTTGTCCGAGAAGTGCAGTTTCGGTTCTGTATTGATTGAGCGGGGATTCGAAGTGGGGGGCGGCGATCATCGGATGGAGGTCGGTACGCGTTTGCGGGTTTTGGCGCATCAGGAGATCGAGAGCGGGCACAGGGTGATCGTCGCGGCCGGGGTCGAAAGGATCAGGGTCATCGAGTGGATGGATGACGATCCCCATCCATGGGCTGTCGTGGAGTCTGCTCCCGACCCGACCGAGGACATCTCCGACGTCCGGGGTGATGTCCGGTCTCGACTCGAAGTTCTCCTCACCCTCGCTTCGGAGATGGGCGCTGATACTGCCGACCTGGACCTCGATGTAGGGGACGACCCGGTCGCGGCGTCCTATCAACTTGCGGCGTTCATACCGGTGACTCCGCTCGACTCGTACGCTCTTTTGTCTGCTTCGGGCCCAAGAGCGCGGATGGAGATGGCGGTCGGAATGCTCGACGACCAGATCGAACTTGCCCGCCTTCAACTGGGCGGCGCATGAAGGCGGTGATCTTCGACCTCGGTGGCGTCGTCTTGGAGTCTCCGATGGAGGCAATCGCGGCTTTCGAGCGAAGGCACGGGATTCCGTTGGGAACGATCAACAGGGTGGTTGTGAGTTCGGGCGAGCAGGGCGCCTGGGCGCGTCACGAGAGGGGCGAGATATCAACCCCCGCCTTTCTCGGGGCATTCCGCGATGAGTTCTTTGAGATCGACGTTGACTTGGATGCCACCGAATTGATGGCGGACATCGATGCGTCGATCCGTGTCCGGCCCGAAATGCTTCGGGCGGTCGACGAGTTGAGGCGTAAGGGAGTGAAGGTCGCGGCCTTGACCAACAACTGGACACCCTTCGGACCCGACGGTCTGGCTCGTCACTTCGACGTGGTTGTCGAGTCCGTCGTTGAGGGAACCCGTAAGCCGGAACCGCGCATCTATGAGATCTGTCTTGAGCGTCTCGGCGTGGATCCGGTCGACTGTGTGATGCTCGATGATCTTGGTCCGAACTTGAAGCCAGCACGGGATCTGGGCATGAAGACCTTCAAGGTGACTTCTGGCGACCAGGCAATTGCCAGGCTTTCGGAGTTGTTTGGCCTTCAGAACGTCTGAAGCGAGCCGATAACAGAGTTCTGACCGGCCTGGGAGTGGTGTCCGGGCCACGCGGCAGGCGAAACCGCCGGACTGAGAGGTTCGGCGGTTTCGCTGCTCGCTGGAACGTCGGTCAGGACCCTCCCTCCAAGGAAAGAATTTCTCTCTTATGTCGCGCCGTCTCCTACCACTCGTTCTTGTTTTATCCGTGATAGCGCCGCTGCGTGCGCTAGCCAGCGACCAGGTGGTGAGCGAAGAAAGGCCGGTGGAACACATCCACCTGTTCTTCCCCCAGGACCCCGAATTGACTTGGTTTATCGACAGTTGGGGTGCCAGTCGGTCGGGAGGCCGCAGCCACATCGGCGTCGACCTGATGGCTCCGAAGGCTTCGCCGGTCTACTCAATCGCCGAGGGAATCGTTACACGGATCGGTAGAGGGACCAGCGCGGGAGCGTTCATCATCGTCAATCATGGTTCGGGGTGGGAGTCGAGGTACATGCACCCGGACATCGACGAGCCGGGGTCCAGCAACGGTCGCGGCGGGTTCGACACTGCAATCGCACCCGGTCTGGAGGTGGGGAGCTTTGTCGACGCCGGAACGCTCATCGGCTTTGTCGGGGTCTCAGGCAATGCACGAGGCAGCGACCCGCATACCCACTTCGAGCTTCACCGGGATGGTCGTGCGATAGACCCCTATTCGATTCTGGTTGAGGCGCACGAACGGGCATTGATGCTCGTGCAATGGACGAGGCTCGCCGCCATCGTGGATTGATCGCCTGAGGCACTCAGATCTCGGCTGCGTCGTCGAGGGCCACGACGGTTGACGGGATGTCCGGCTGAGACAGCAGAACCGTTGCCGACTCTGCGCCAACCCTTCGGGCACCTTCTCCTACCCAGATCACCCGGCTGACTTGGGCGTCGGCTACTGCCTCTACCCAGCCATCGAGTACGGCATCGGCGGTTCGAGCAAATGACCGCTCCCGGTCGTCGGTAGCGGCCTCCGTCACGAGAACTGCGCTGAAACAGCTTGTGCAGGCGCCCCCGACGTGTGATGGATCTGATACATCCCCGAGCGCCACCTTCACCCCCAAACGCTTCAGATCCTCAGCGACCCCAATATCGCTTACGAATGCCCGTACCTCGCGGTCGGGCTGTATCAGTGCCTCGACTATCGCCCTACCGGTAGGGGTGTCGGCTCCGACAACAATTACCGGCATGGTCGACCTCAGCGGAGCGGGGCAGCGGTCGGAGTGATGGGCGATGGGAGCAGGCTCTCTCCCATCAGATAGCGGTCGACGGCCGCCGCGGCTGCCCGTCCTTCGGCGATCGCCCAAACGATCAGGGACTGGCCTCGTCCCATGTCGCCGGCGACGAACACGCTTTCGACGTTTGTCTTCCAGGACGGGTCCCGGGACACATTGCCGCGATTGTCGATGTCGACGCCGAACTGCTCAAGCATCGGGCTCCGCTCAGCGCCTACGAACCCCATCGCCAGCAGGACCAGATCGGCAGGGAAGTCTTGTTCACTGCCGGGAATCGGTACGAAGTTCAGCCTGCCATCGACGGTCTTTGCTTCCACGCGATGAGTTTTGAGGGCCGCTACCTGCCCATGACCGTTGTCCACGAAGGCCTCTGTGTTGATGGAGAACTCGCGGTCTCCTCCCTCCTCGTGGGCCGACGAGACCCGGAACTGGAGCGAATAGGTGGGCCACGGCGTCGACTCGGCGCGCGAGTCCGGTGGGCGAGGCATGATCTCGAACTGGCGAACCGATCGGGCACCCTGTCGGTGAGCCGTGCCTAAGCAGTCTGCGCCGGTGTCACCTCCACCGATAATGACGACGTCCTTGCCTGCTGCGTTAATCGCTGCTTCACCGAGGTCGCCTTCCTGAACGCGGTTAGCCCACGGCAGGTACTCCATCGCTTGGTAGATGCCGGCGAGTTCGCGTCCTGGTATCGGCAAGTCGCGGCGTTCGGTTGCACCGCCTGCCAGTACGACGGCGTCGAATTCCTCTGTCAACTCCCGGGCAGTCAGGTCCAGGCCTATCTCCACTGAGGTTCGGAACCGAGTGCCTTCCTCCTCCATCTGGGCGAGACGCCTGTTCAGGTGACGCTTCTCCATTTTGAACTCGGGTATTCCGTAGCGGAGTAGTCCACCGATCCTGTCATCGCGCTCGAAGACCGTCACGGCATGGCCGGCACGAGTCAGCTGTTGGGCGGCCGCCAGACCTGAGGGCCCGGATCCGACCACAGCGACCTTGCGCCCAGTCAGCTCTGATGGGATCACGGGTGCGACCCAGCCCTCGTCCCACGCTCGGTCGATTATCTCAACCTCGACTTGTTTGATGGTCACAGGGTCATCGTTGATAGCCAGAACGCACGCCGATTCACAGGGAGCGGGGCACAGCCGCCCGGTGAACTCAGGGAAGTTGTTGGTTGCGTGCAAACGATCGATCGCCTCCCGCCAGTGGCCGCGGTAGACGAGGTCGTTCCAATCGGGGATTAGGTTTCCCAGCGGGCAACCGTTGCTGCAGAAAGGGATTCCGCAGTCCATGCAACGCGAAGCTTGGGCGATCAGTGCATCTTCGCCGAAGTCGATATAGACCTCTTGCCAGTCGCCGATCCTGGACGAGGGTGGCCGACGTCCAGGCAGCTCTCTGCCGTGCTTCAGAAAACCGCGAGAATCAGCCATGGGCGGCCGCCATGATCGCCTCGAGCACTGGCTCTCCCCGCTCTTCCGCCCTGCGGGCTGCCTCGAGCACCCGCTTGTAATCCTTGGGCATGACTTTCACGAACGCCCGCAGAGAGGTCTCCCAGTCGGCCAGCAGTCGTTCGGCGACGAGTGAGCCCGTCTCGCGTCGGTGTTCTGAGACCAGATCTAAGAGGAAACGTCGGTCCTCCTCGTCGAGCGGGTCTAAATCGACCATCTCGTGGTTGACCCGGGTGTGGAAGTCTCCGGCCTCGTCGAGAACGTAGGCGATGCCTCCCGACATTCCGGCGGCGAAGTTACGACCTGTCGGTCCGAGTATTACGGCTCTTCCCCCGGTCATGTACTCACAGCCGTGGTCGCCTACCCCTTCAACCACGGCCACTGCGCCCGAATTGCGCACACAGAACCGCTCTCCGACCAGTCCTTGCAGGAAAACCGCTCCGCTTGTAGCTCCGTAGAGGATCACATTTCCTGCGATCACGTTCTCTTCTGCGACCAGGCGAGAACCGGGTGGCGGCGTGAGCACCAGACGGCCACCCGACAGGCCCTTTCCGACGTAGTCATTGGCGTCGCCTGCCAAGCGCAGAGTGATGCCGCGGGGAAGAAATGCACCGAAGCTCATTCCGGCCGAACCTGTGAAGTTCACAGTGATTGTGTCGTCGTCGAGACCCTCGCTGCCTCGGCGTTTTGTCAGGTGATATCCGAGCAACGTCCCCGTCGTCCGGTTTACGTTGCGGATTGGCAGATCCAGGGTGATCCGTTCTCCCGTCTCGATCGAGGCTCCTGCCAATTGGATCAGCGTCTGGTCCAGTGCCTCTGAGAGACCGTGATCCTGGGTTGTCTTCACTGATCTGGGTGTACCTGGGTCGATGTCTGGCACATAGAGAATTGAACTCAGATCCAGTCCGGAAGTCTTCCAGTGTTCGGCCGCCAGGGAGACGTCTAGAACTTCGGCGCGACCGATTGCTTCTTCGAGCGTTCGGAAGCCCAGTTCGGCCAGTATCTCTCGGACTTCCTCGGCGATGAACTCCATGAAATTGACTACGAATTCGGCTCTGCCGGCGAACTTCTTGCGGAGGGCGGGGTTCTGGGTGGCCACTCCCACGGGGCAGGTGTCCAGGTGACAGACGCGCATCATGATGCACCCGGAAACGACGAGCGGGGCAGTGGCGAATCCGAATTCGTCAGCCCCAAGGAGGGCGGCGATCACGACGTCGCGTCCTGTTTTCAACTGCCCATCTGCCTGGACGACGATGCGGTCGCGGAGGTCGTTTAGTAGGAGAGTCTGTTGGGTCTCGGCCAGTCCCAACTCCCAGGGGACGCCTGCATGTTTGAGCGAGGTCAACGGCGAGGCTCCGGTCCCGCCGTCGTGACCCGATATCAGCACAACGTCTGCCTTGGCTTTGGTCACCCCGGCGGCCACTGTGCCAACGCCCATCTCGGCAACCAGCTTTACGTGGATCCTTGCCTCGGGGTTGGCGTTCTTGAGATCGTGAATGAGTTGCTTTAGGTCCTCGATGGAGTAGATGTCATGATGCGGAGGAGGTGAGATCAGCCCGACGCCGGGTGTCGAATAGCGGGTTTTGGCGATCCAGGGGTACACCTTGTGCCCGGGAAGTTGGCCACCCTCTCCCGGCTTGGCGCCCTGGGCCATCTTGATCTGTAGGTCGTCTGCGTTGACCAAGTATTCGGAAGTGACCCCGAACCTGCCTGACGCGACCTGCTTTATGGCGCTTCGTCTGAGGTCTCCGTTGGCGTCCGGGGTGTAACGGTCCGCGTCTTCACCGCCCTCTCCGGTGTTCGACTTCGCGCCGAGTCGGTTCATCGCGATTGCAAGAGTCTCGTGCGCCTCGCGCGAGATCGAACCGTACGACATCGCCCCGGTGGAGAACCGCTTCACGATCGACGAGACCGGCTCGACTTCCTCGATCGGCACAGAGGAGCGTTCCTCGGTCTTGAAGTTGAACATGCCGCGCAGGGTCGCCAACTTCTCGGCCTGCTCGTTTACCAGACGGCTGTATTCCTTGAAGATGTCGTACCGGCGCTCCCGGGTGGCGTGCTGGAGCTTGAAGACGGTCTCGGGGTTGAAGAGGTGGATCTCTCCTTCCCGTCGCCATTGATACTCCCCACCAAGGGCCAAATCACGGTGAGCTCGCTCGGCGGGATTGGGAGCGAAGGCCATCCTGTGACGGAGCGCGACTTCTTCGGCGATGACGCTCAGGTCGATGCCTCCGAGGCGACTTGGGGTACCTGTGAAGAACCTCTCGACGAGTTCGTCGCCGATTCCGAGGGCTTCGAAGATCTGGGAACCGGTGTAGGAGGCGACTGTCGAGATGCCCATCTTGGACATCACCTTCAGTACTCCGTTGCCTGCCGCCTTTATGTAGTTGGCGTGCGCCTCCTCCCGGCTCACGTGCTCCACCGAGCCATTCGAGATCATTTCTTCGATGGTCTCGAATGCCAGGTAGGGATTCACCGCCGCCGCCCCGTACCCGAGGAGGAGACAGAGGTGGTGGACCTCCCGTGCTTCACCGGTCTCGACGATGAGGGTGACCCGAGTTCGGTTCTTGGTGCGGATGAGGTGGTGGTGTACTCCGGCTGTGATCAGGAGGGCAGGGATGGGGGCGAGTTCGGCGGTCACGCCACGATCCGACAACACGATCCCCGAAGCGCCGCCTTCAATGAGGTCGTCGACCTGGTTGAAGATCGCTTGAATCGCATTCTTCAGGCCCTCTTCGCCGTCCTTCACTGGATATAGGCAGGAAACGACTGCCGTGTAGCCCTCGACGGTCGGAACCTGGTCGATGTGGATGAGCTGTTCTAGTTGGTCGTTGTCGATGATCGGGCTATCGAGTTCGATCATGTTGGCTGAACGCTCATCGGGAGCGAACAGGTTGCCCTCCGGCCCGATCATGGTGCGCAGCGCTGTCACCAATTCCTCACGGATGGCGTCCAGAGGGGGATTCGTGACCTGGGCAAACAGTTGGGCGAAATAGTCGTATAGAAGCCGGGGCCTGCTGGAGAGCACCGCCAGCGGGGTGTCGGTTCCCATCGAACCTAGCGCCTCCTTGCCTTCCTTAGCCATGGGAGCGATGAGCAGCTTGAGCTCTTCGTGGGTGTATCCGAAGGCCTGCTGACGTTGAAGGAGAGGCGTGGCTTCGGACCTGTGCGAGAACCGGTCTTCGACGTCGTCGAGGTGGAGCAACTGCCGGTCGAGCCACTCCCGATAGGGGCGGGCGGAAGCAAGTTCTGCCTTGATCTCCTCATCCCGGACGATTCGGCCCTTCGTGGTATCGACCAGGAACATCCTGCCTGGCCGCAAGCGTCCCTTTTCGATGATCTTGTGGGAGGGGATGTCGATGACTCCCACCTCGGACGCCATGATCACGAGGTCGTCGTCGGTCACCCAATACCGGCTGGGACGCAGTCCGTTGCGGTCGAGGACTGCGCCGATCATGCGACCATCGGTGAAGGCAATCGATGCCGGACCGTCCCACGGCTCCATAAGCGAGGCGTGGTACTGGTAAAAGGCTCGGACATCCGGATCCATGTGCTGGTGGCGTTCCCACGGTTCGGGAATCATCATGAGGACCGCTTCAGTCAGGGGATAGCCGCCCATGTAGAGGAGTTCGAGCACCTCGTCAAAACCCGCCGTGTCCGAGCCGCCGGGGGAGCACACCGGAAAGATCCGTTCGAGGTCACCGGGTATGAGGTCGGATCGCAACAGCGTCTCGCGGGCACGCATGAAATTCCTGTTTCCCTGGATCGTGTTGATCTCGCCGTTGTGGGCGACCATCCGGTATGGGTGGGCGAGAGGCCACATGGGAAAGGTGTTGGTCGAGAACCGGGAGTGAACGAGGGCCAGAGCACTCTCGATTCGGTCGTCGTGCAGATCCGGAAAGAAGGTCGAGACCTGTGAGGCGGTGAGCATCCCCTTGTAGACGAAGGTGCGACAGGACAGGCTGGGGAAATAGACGCCGTCGTGCATCGTGGAGGCTCCACCGATCGCTTCATTGATCTCATCCGGACCGGCCACGAGGTGGATTTCGTGTTCGATCCGCTTGCGGATCACATACGCCTGACGCTCCAGGGCCATGCCGCTGAGACCACGCCCGGCGATGAAGATCTGCTTAAAGCGCGGCATGGTCTCTATGGCGGCCTTGCCGAGGACCGACGGCTCGACGGGGACGTCTCTCCATCCCAGGACATCCATGTCTTCATCGCGAACGATGTCTTCGATCGAGTCCCGGGCGATGCGGGCCTTTTCGCCGTCCTGGGGAAGGAATGCCATCCCGGTGGCGTAAGCGCCTTCGGGAGGCAAGTCGAAGTCGACGACCGCTCGGAAGAACCGGTCGGGTACCTGTATGAGCAGTCCTGCTCCGTCCCCCGTGTTCGGGTCGGCTCCGGACGCCCCGCGGTGTTCGAGGCTGCATACGGCGTCTATGCCGTATTGCACTATCTGATGGGTCTTGCGGCCCTTCAGATCTACGACGAAGTTGACTCCGCACGAGTCGTGTTCGGCTCCGGACCGGTAAAGGCCACGGGTTTCGGCGATGGCGCGGGCACCCAGTCGACGGGTTTGCTGAGATGCTTCAGCCATCGGCCCCTCCTCCTGGTTTTTTCGCTTTATGCGCATATGCGCAAGAAAGGCAGTTAAGTCGAAAGCGTATGCATGAACCAATCCGAGATCGGAATCTGGAATACCGTTGAGGCTCCAAGCGCTTTACACTATGTGCGTAGTGCAAATTCAGTCGGACCTTGCGAGGCCCGGCACCGGCGACAAGCCACTGTGAGGTGACTGCCTGATGGCCACAGTCGATATCGATCTCGGCGCATACAAGCTCGGTTGGCATGACTCTGAAGACGAGTACGTGTTCAAGCCCCAGAAGGGGCTGTCCGCCGACATCATCCGCCAGATGTCGAAGATCAAGAACGAGCCCGAATGGATGCTCGAATTCCGGCTCAAGGCCTATGAGCGTTTCTTGCGCAAGCCCATGCCCACTTGGGGTGGTGGCGGCGCGCTCAACGATATCGACTTCGACGACATCTACTACTACGTCAAGCCCACCGAAGGTCAGTCCAAGGACTGGGACATGGTTCCCGAGTCGATCAAGGCGACCTACGAGAAACTGGGGATTCCCCAGGCAGAACGAAAATATCTGGCCGGAGTCACCGCCCAGTATGAGTCCGAGGTCGTTTACCACCGCAACCGGGACGATCTCGAAGAGCTCGGGGTCCTGTTCTGTGACATGGATACCGCTGTTCGGGAGTATCCCGAACTGGTCCAGGAGTACTTCGGAACGATCATCCCCCCGAACGACAACAAGTTCGCGGCTCTGAACTCGTCGGTATGGTCGGGTGGGTCGTTCATCTACGTCCCGCCCGGTGTGCATGTCGACCCGCCGCTGCAAGCCTATTTCCGGATCAACTCCGAGAACATGGGACAGTTCGAGCGCACGCTGATCATCGTCGACGAGGACGCCTTCTGCCACTACGTGGAGGGTTGTTCGGCCCCTGTCTGGACAACCGACTCGTTGCACTCGGCCGTGGTCGAGATCGTCGTCAAAAAGGGTGGACGTTGTCGCTACACGACCATTCAGAACTGGTCCAATAATGTCTACAACCTTGTCACGAAGCGGGCTGCCGCCTACGAGAACGCCACGATGGAGTGGATCGACGGCAACCTTGGTTCGAAGCTGACGATGAAGTACCCGGCGGTCTGGCTAATGGAGCCGGGTGCCCACGGCGAGGTGCTCTCGATCGCCTTCGCAGGCGAAGGTCAGCATCAGGACGCAGGAGCGAAGATGGTCCATGTCGCGCCGAACACCACTTCGACGATCGTCTCAAAGTCGATCTCCAAGAACGGTGGTCGAGCCGGATACCGGGGGTTGGTGAGAGTCGAGCCTGGAGCGGTCAACGCCAAGAGCTTTGTGCGCTGCGACGCCCTGATTCTCGACGAGAATTCACGATCGGACACCTACCCGTACATGGAGATCGAGGAGAACGACGCTGAGATCGGGCATGAAGCCACGGTGTCCAAGGTCGGCGAGGAACAGCTCTTCTATCTGCGCAGCAGAGGTCTGACCGAGGAGCAGGCTACGTCGATGATCGTGGCTGGCTTCATCGAGCCGATTGTGCGGGAACTGCCGATGGAGTATGCCGTCGAGATGAACCGCCTCATCGAACTCAACATGGCCGAAGCCGGAGCGATCGGCTGAGATCCGCGATCAGCGGTTAGACGCGGAGACGGCGAGGCCCAGGACGGCTCCGCCGATGAACGACCAGAGCCAGCTAAAGCCTCCGCCGGCGTCGAAGATCGGGTCCACGTTGACGATTCGCATGATCGAGCCAAGCGCGATTCCACCGATAGCGCCCACGAGAATCGAACCCACCAGGTTGGATTGCTTCGATCCAAACAGGCCTCCGAGCAGACCGCCGATCGCTCCTGAGAGCGCGATCATCGCGATGGCTTGATTGGTGACTTCGTCGAAGGGCATGGGGCGTTACGTTACCCGGGCGAAGCACCAGTTACAGCAGTTCTTCCAGATCTATACCGCAGGAGGGATGGCGTAACTTTGCTAGGGCGCGGCTCTCGATATTGCGCACTCGTTCTCGAGTGAGACCCAGGTGCTTTCCGACTGCGGACATTGTCCAGGGATCGTCGCCTGAGAGCCCGAATCGAAGGTCAACCACGGCGCGTTCCTCGTCGTCGAGATGCTCCAGAGCCGAGAGCATCTGGGCGCGGCTATCTGCGTCCGCTGCTTCGCGGTAGGGATCGGGGGCCGCAACATCAACGACGAATTCGTGCAGTTCTGAGTCACCTTCTTCGCCGACGGGGCGGTCGAGGGAGACCGTGTCAGTCGGTGCCCTGGTGGCCGCCTCGACCTTTTCTATTTCCAAGCCGCTGTACTCGGCTATCTCAGCGACGGTCGGGGGGCGACGAAGTGACTCGAAGAGAATTTGGCGTGTCTCTTGGACCGTGCGCACGATGTCGACCATGTGCACCGGGAGACGGATGGTGCGAGCGGCATTGCCCAGACCTCGGCTGATCGCCTGTCGTATCCACCAGGTGGCGTAGGTCGAGAACTTGAAACCCTTCTTCCAGTCGTATTTCTCAACCGCCCTGATCAGTCCGAGGTTTCCCTCCTGGATCAGATCCAGAAGATCGAGGCCCCGACCCGTGTAACGCTTGGCGATCGAGATGACCAGGCGGAGGTTGGCGCGTATGAAGGCCATTTTTGCCTCTTCGCCCTGTTCGACGATACGGCGGAGGCGACGCTGTTCTTCAGCATCCAGATCTGGCTCGGTCTCGATCGTCAGAGCTGCGCGTCGGCCATGCTCCATCGTGCGTGAGAGGCGGATTTCGTCTTCGGCGGTGAGCAGCGAGTGGGAAGAGACCTCGTCGAGGTACATCCCGATCGTGTCAGATACGGACGCCGCATGTCGGTCGGCCACGAAAACCCCCTTTCGTTACCGTCGGATGGCGGAATCCCCGTCACCCGAAGCCAAAGTATCACTGTGGTGCGACATCGGCAATGAAGTTTCGCCAATGTTCGCCTGTCCGTCACCATCCTTAGACTCACGTTCGTGGCGATCCGGGCGCAGCAACTCAGGATTCTTCTCGTCGTCACCCTGCTTTGGGCGGGGTGGGCGGCCTTCGCCGCGTTCGGTCCGGGATCCTCCGCCGAGGTCAAGGTCGTTGACGAGAACGGTCAGCCCGTAGCGATGGCGTCTGTGACAATCGACGGTAAGGAAGTCTCCAAGACCGACCAGACCGGGGTTGCTCGACTCGACTGGCCGCGTCGCGGGGCGGTTCACGTCGAGGTTGCCGGCTTTCACACCCAGCCGATTCCAACACCCACGGTGGATGCGGCCACGACCGTTCGTCTCATCCCGCACACTCTGCGGGGCGTCGTTACTGATCCTGACGGCCGGCCGGTGGCGAACGTTTACGTCGAGTCGGGTCGCGGCAGCGCGGTATCTGGACCCGACGGTTCATTCCTGGTGCGGTTAGCCGAACCGGGCGAAGTGAGCGTCTGGCGACCTGCCTGGCACCTCGGAAACTTCGAATGGGATGGAGGGCTTGGCGAGCGCACGGTCGAGATCGAGCCCCTGGTTATCAAGGCGGTTCACGTGACTGGCGAGGTCGCTGGCGATGCCGTGCGGTGGACAGCCATGCTTGACCTCAAGGAATCCACCGAGTTGAACGGCGTGATGCTTGACCTTAAGGACGAGTACGGGCTGATCTACTACGACACTGCCGTCGGCTTGGCCGAGGAAATCGGGGCGGTCTATCCGACATACGAGCTGGGTGCAATCGTGCGCGACGTCGACGATCGCGGGCTCTACCTGATCGGTCGGATCGTCACTTTCCAAGATCCGCTCGCTGCGCGGAGCGTTCCTGAGATGGCGGCTTTCGATACAGCCACAGGTCAGGCCTATAACAAGAGCGGGCAGTGGTTCCTCGATCCGACGGATCCCCAGGCGCGAGGCTATGCGCTCTCGCTGGCCGTGGAGGCTTGCTCCCTCGGGGTCGACGAGATCCAGTTCGACTATGTCCGCTATCCCGACGGCCTGCCCAATTCGGTTGTGTTCGATGGCGGGTCGGATGCCGAGACGCGTGTTGCGACGATTGAGTCCTTCCTCCTTGAAGCCCGAGAGGTTCTTCACCCGCTCGGTTGCGCGGTCGCCGCGGACATCTTCGGCTTCATAACCACGGCCCGAGATGATGGTGGTATCGGACAGCAGTGGGAAGTCTTGGCAGATGCTCTCGACGTTGCCTCCCCAATGTTGTACCCGAGTCACTATTCGGCCGACTGGTACGGCTACGCCCGGCCGGTCGACCATCCCGGCGAAATGGTCGAACGCGCCCTGGAGGACGGCATCAAGCGGTTGCAGCGTGGCACGGTTGTGCGTCCGTGGCTGCAGGACTTCGGCTACACGGCTGACCAAGTGAGGGCACAGACCAAGGCAGCGGAGTCATTCGGGCTCGGATGGATGCTCTGGAATGCGCTATCCAACGTGAGCGTGGATGCGCTCGAGCCCGCGCCGTGATCTCAGCGGCTTCTGGCTATCAGGTGGAAGGCGGCTGCCGAGGCGTAGCTCAGGTGAAGCGGGGCCAAGGCGACTATCCCCGGAGCACCTGCGGCAGCGAACGCCACAACGCCAACAGCCAAGCCGAAAATCGTTGCCTCCTGTAGGCGCTGCGGTTCGAGGGACTGGCGCGTCCAGTCGGTGAGCGAGAGCACCGGACGGGGCTCGAGCAGGACGACGGCTCCGGCGAGACCTAACACGAGGACTACGGTCGTGGTCGGACCCGGGCTCGTCCAAGTTCCAAGCACACCTGCCACAGACACCCGCACTGTGGTGCCGACCGCCAGCAACAGGCCCCACAGACCCGCATTTGCGGGAGGATCGCCGGGGAGAGCGGCATCTCGAACTATGGCAAACGCGAACACGATTCCCGCTGCCCACCCCCACGCGGTGTCCGCGGCGAGGACCGCACCCAATGTGAGTAACGCCATGTCCGTAGATTTCGGAGCGAGTCCCGTCGAACGGGTGACCACTCGCAGAGCCAGCATCGCCACGAATAGGGGAGCCGGGGCTGGGGACCCGATGGCGAGTGAAATGAGTGGCGTCAGGATCGCAGCCACGGCAGCTGACCTCGGCCGGTCAGGATCTAGTTCCCTGGCAATGGTCCATGCCGCGAATGTGGCGAGAGCAGTCGAGACGGCTCGACCCTGGTCACTGGGATCGAATGCCAGCATGACCAGGCCGGCCACGGTCGGCGCAATGAAAGCAACTCGGTTCGATCCGAGGCTCAGGTCGAAAGAGCGTCCGACGTGGGTTATGTCGGAGAGTCGGCGCACGACCCGAGATCCTAAAACTGTGTCAGAGAGACAGGAAACGGAGCGCGGCAGCCACGTACACCTCGGCGTGACGGATCAGGTCGTCTATCTCGACGAACTCGTCTGCCTGGTGCGCTATCCACTTTCCTCCCGGTCCGTAGACGACGACCGGCAACTTTGCATCCCGCCACAGGATGGTGCCGTCAGTCGTGCCGGGAACTCCCCCGAACCTCGGGGGGTCACCGGTTACCTCTCGATGGGCCTCGGCAACTGCCACAACGATCGGATCGTCCTGGGGCGTGGTCGTCGGCGGGCGATCGACCAGGACAGAGAGCGTCAGTTCAACTCCCGTCTGTTCGCTTACCCCGTCGGCTGCAGTTCGCAGATGTCTGAGCAGTTCGTTGTGATCGACGCCGGGGACCGTGCGGACATCAATCGCGAGCAGACCGGAACGGGGGATGACATTCATCTGGGGCAGAGAACCTGCGCTCACATGGGTGGGCGTCAAGTAGGTGAGACCCAACTCGGCATGCTCCCCGGGGTCCTGCTGGTACCGCCGCTCGACCGCCGCGACTTCGTTCAGAAACAGGGTCACGGCATCGATCGGGTTCCGACCCTCGTGGGGCATGGCGCCGTGAGCCATGACTCCCTCCAAATCGACCCGAATCCGGATCGCTCCCTTCTGCGTAACGCATATCTCACCTGCCTCCGGTTCGCAGACGATGGCGGCATCGATGCCCCTGGCATGACCGCGGGCCACGAAATCGTGGACACCGATCATCATTTCCTCTTCGTCGCACAAGATGGCGAGCACGATGGTTCCGGGAAAGGCCCCTGACTCCTCTATCGCACGAGCGGCGAAGATCATCGCAGCCAGTCCTCCCTTCATGTCCGCCGCCCCTCTTCCATAGAGGCGACCTTCGACGATCTCGGCGCCGAACGGGTTGTGAGTCCACTCTTCGGGATCGCCTGGGGTCACAACGTCGGTGTGGCCCTCGAATAGGAGCGTTCTGCCGGGAAGACCTCCTTCGAGGCGGATGATGCAGTTCGGTCGACCGGGAGCCACTTCCTGAACCAGGGGCGCCCAACCCCACGACTCGACAAGTTTGACGATGGCTTCCACGACAGCGGCTTCGCCCTGACCCGGCTGGTTCACGCTGGGTATTTGTACGAGCTGTTGGGTGAACCCGATCAGGCCGTCCGTGTCAACTGTCACTGTCAGTGATCGCCAGCTTGGTCACGTCGAGGGACAACCCGGGAAGGTCCGCCTCGTACCCTGTCACGCCCTCTCTCAGGACCGTAAGGGCCGGAAGAACGAACAACCAGTTGTCTGCCGCGACCGCCGTTATCTCCTCGAGCACCGAGGCATACAAAGCGTTGCGAACATCAGGGTCAGGTTCTGAGTCAGCCTGTTCGAGGATCGGCGCAACTTGGGGGCTGTCGTTACCCCAGTAGTAGTCGGGGTTGCCGTACTGATGAAGGTCGCGCGGCTCCACATGGGCCACGATCGAGATGTCGAAGTCGTGGTTGTTGAAGACGTCCTCCAGCCACACGCCCCACTCGACATTTGTGATGTTGACTGTGATTCCGACTTCAGCCAGTTGACTGGCGATTATCTCGCCTGAACGGCTGGCGTAGGAAACAGGGGGAAGAATCATCTCGAGGGTGATCCCTTCTGCGTCTGCCTCCGCTAGCAACTCTCGCGCCCTGTCCTGGTCATACGGATACACGCTTGTCAGATCGCGGTACCACGGGTCGAGTGGGGTCGAGAAGGTACCGATCACGGTTCCGTATCCGGCGTAAGCGAGATCAACCACGGCCTGTCGATCGATGGCGTGGCTGATGGCCTGTCTCACCCTGACGTCGTCGAGGGGTGCTCGGCGTCCGTTTAAGGACATGGTCACTTCACCGTTCGTGAGGCCCTGAAGGACGACGAAGCGATCATCGCCCTCAAACGATGCGAGGAGTTCGGGCGCTGACACACCGGCGAGGACATCGATGTCGCCGGTGAGCATGGCCGTGTTCAAGGCTGTCGGTTCGTTGATGTATCGGAAGGTGACAGTTTCGAGCAGGGCGGGGGACCCCCAGTAAGAGTCATACCTCGACAGGACGATGTTGTCCCCAACAGTCCAGGCGTCGAACTGGAACGGGCCTGTTCCAATAGGCTCGTTGGCGATTCTGTCGAGCGCCGACTCCTGGAGAATCACTCCTTGGCCCTGGGTCAGGAAGAAGAGGAGATTGGCGCTCACGGCATCGACAGTTATCTCGACGGTCGAATCGTCGACAGCGGTGACAGCGTTGATGGGGGCGAGCGTCGTGGCGAACGGATGGGCGGGATCTTTCGATCGCACGTGGTTGATCGAGAAGACGACGTCTTCGGCATCGAAATCAGTGCCGTCGTGGAACGTCACGCCATCGCGCAATGCGAACGTGTACGTGAGTCCGTCGTCGCTGATCTCCCACGACTCTGCCAACAGACCGGTTATCGAGCCGTCGGCCTCCAGTTTCACGAGCGTCTCGTAGACGTTGTAAAGCAGCACCTGGGGAATCGCCGCAGCAGGGCTAGAGGTGAGGTCGAGTGTGGGAGGTTCGAGTTGCAGGCCGATGACGACGTCACCCTGACCTGAAGGCGAGTCAGTTGCTCCAGTGCACGAGGCGAGGATCATGGCCGCGGCGACCAAACAGATGGTGGTTCGTTTCCTCAACGCTTCCTCCAAGGAAATGGTGGGACGGACTGTAGGCCAGCCTCCGGTTGGCAATTCCCGTCAGGCCACAATCGTTCCGTCCAGGCGGGGAATCGAAGCGATGAGCTTTCGGGTGTAGGGCTCGGCCGGATTGCGAAAGACCTCGTCTACGGCACCTTGTTCCACGACGCGACCCGACTCCATGACGATGACTCGGTCACATATCCGGTGAACCACAGACAGGTCGTGCGAGATGAAAATCATCGTCAGGTCGAACTCCTCTTTCAGTCTGGCGAGGAGGTCGAGCGTGATTGTCTGCACGGACAGGTCGAGCGCGCTTACCGGTTCGTCTGCAATCAGGATCTGCGGATCTGGGGCAAGGGCGCGGGCGATAGCTATCCGCTGGCGCTGACCGCCGGAAAACTCGTGCGGATAACGGTCGATGGAATCGACGGGCATTGCCACGGCGTCGAGCAGTTGGCGGACGCGGTCAGCATGGTCGCCACCGATCCCGAGCGAACGCAGAGGCTCGCTGATTATGGACCCGACCCGCATGCGCGGGTCGAGGGAGCCCATCGGATCCTGGAACACCATTTGGGCGATGTGGCGAAGCGGCCCCAGGTCACGTGCACCGGCCACGTCGATTCCCGCAACGTCGATCGAACCCGAGTCCGGTCTGTCGAGGCCGACGAGGAGTCGGGCGAGAGTGGTCTTGCCGGATCCCGACTCTCCGACGATGCCGAAAGTCTCGCCCCGGCCAACATCAATGTCGACCCCGTCGACAGCGTGGATCACTTGGCGTGGGTCTGTGATGTTTCGCCGCCTCAAGTTGAAGGCTCTTCTCAGGTCGCGGGCGCTCACGATGGTGTTGGCGTTCGTTGACAGAACCGGCTTGTGGGGAATCTCGCCGGTCCTGCTCATTACGGGCACCGCGTCCACCAGTCGACGGGTGTAGGGATGGGTCGGTGCGTCGAAGGTCGATCGGGTCGGCCCCCGTTCGACGATTTCACCGTCTTCGAGAACAAGTACGTCCTCGGTAGTCGTAGCCACCACCGGAAGAGCGTGGGTTATGAGGAGCAGCGCTGCGTCGGTGTCCTCCAACTGGTTTAGTAAGACGCGAAGAACCTGCGCCTGGACGGTCACGTCGAGCGCCGTTGTCGGCTCGTCGGCGATCACCAAGTCTGGCCCGCACGCGAGCGCCATGGCGATCATCACTCGTTGGCGTTGGCCCCCCGATAGCTCATGCGGATAGGACCTGGCCCTCCGCTCCGGCTCGTCGACCCCGACCGCCGCGAGAAGTTCGGTCGCCCGCGCGTCTGCGTCGCTTCGTGACAGGCCACGATGAATCGAAAGAGGCTCACCCAGTTGACGACCGACCCTCATCAGCGGATTCATCGCCGACATCGGCTCCTGGAAGATCATCGACATCGCATTGCCCCGCAGCA
>JBGTKD010000172.1:0-5221 GCA_041744795.1 Acidimicrobiia bacterium | reverse complement strand
GCCGTCGGGGCAAAGATGCACCCCGTCGACTCGGCGCACCCGCTCGGGCACTCCGGTGCGCGGATCGGGCAATACGTCGACGTAACCATTCGGAGCCAGCACGGTCGATGATGCGACGAAGTGCACGTCATTGCGATCGTTCGCTTCCGCCCGAGCGGCCGCGACAACCGCCGCGATCCGTTCGCTGGCTTGCTCGGAATCCCCGGCTCGATCCCGGGTGGGGGCCATACCCACGTAGATGGTCTCGATGTCCGCGGCCCGGAGTCGGTCGAACCACGGGGTCAGCACCGGGTTCCAGGGACACTTGTCGATCTCTCGCTGGCGCCGGGTGCGTGGAGTCCACCGACATCATCCCGAAGCCGGGGCAGCGTCCAGGTTCGGGGGCACATTCGCCTAGCACTTGATGCGGAGGGTGAGTTGCAGGCCGCGTCGGTTCTCCAGGCTGTGGCACGGCGCCCAGGGGCTGGTATGTGGATCTTGAGCGGCGAGGTGCCGGAAACGCCGGAGAGGACCTACAGCTTCTGCTCGGACGTACTGCATCTCGCCGAGGAACTCTCCGAGGAGAATGCGATCGTCCTCCACGCCGGACAGCAGACACTGACCGAGTTGGTTCCGCGTCTGCGTGCATTCGATGACGCTCGTATCCAGCTTCGCGAGACGGCTGGACTGACGGTGTTGGTCGTGGACGAGCGTGGCGACGCCACCTGGATGGGAGTAAACCGCCGCCAATCTCGGCTGTTGTCTGTGCTGCAAGCGCGTGGACCGATGGCGATCACAGACCTGTCCGATCAACTTGGACTGGCGCTCCCGGCCCTCAGAGATGAGTTGCGGCCGCTTCGGCACTGGATCGTGGAGTCGTCAGAAGGGGTTCGACTCGCGCCTGCTCCCGCAGATCTGCTCGAAGGTCTCGCGCTGTGGCTGGCGGATGAGATCGGTAGTCGAGAGGACGGGTGCGTGACGCAACGCGCAAGGGAAGGCACGGTGCTCGTTACTCCGAGCTTGTCCTACGTCAGTCGCTGGATCAACGTTCGGGAGTTGGTAGCGGCCGTTGCAGACGAATCGCTTGTCGGACTTGTGCTGGCACACCGCGTCGCAACGCAGCTCAACCAGAGGGCGTTCGAGAACGTGACCGTCGTGAAGGTTGGCGATGTGCCTGAGGGCGTTGCCCGGGCGCTGGCCTCGGGACTCGGTTGTCAAAGCAGGATCCCATCCCTGTCCGGCGAGGTGGGGATCCATGATGACCCAGAGGTCCCGTTCCTTCACCCAACCTCAAGACTCATCATCATCACCGACGTTCTCGGGAGTTCCACGCGAGTGCGGCACGCCGTGGACGACCTCGTGCGGTCGGGCGCGACACCGCTGGCGGTCGTCAGCATCGTCGATGGCCGACGAACTGCCGACCAGCTTCCGGTTCTGGGCGGGCAAGTGGAAGTTGTTTCGCTTGGAACCCTGGACCTATACGCCTCCCCAGAGGGCAAGGAGCGAATACCGATCGATCCGGTCAGCGTTGCGCGACAAGGAGAGGCAACGCCCCTTGACTATCGGATCGGACACCGCCAGCTTCTCGACTGGTGTCATGAGACAGACGACGTCTTGCTCACCGGCCATATCGCTCGCTTCGCACGCAGGCACTTCCACAGCTTTCTAGACGCACTTCCGCTACTTGCCGGGGCGCATGCAGAGGAGATCGCCAGCGCTGCGAACCAATCGATCGCGGAGTATCTCGGGTCCCTGCCGCGGCGCGACGAGGACCCGGTTACGCGCCTTGCCATCCTGCATCCAGGCCGTCCGAGCGATCCTGCCGGACGGTTTGCTCACCTCGTAGCTGAAGAATGGAATGCGGGACGAGCGCACGTGCCCGCAGCGGCGCCGACATCGCTTGAGCGTGTGCTTTGGGGCGGGAGGTGGGTGTTCCCATCGCCCGAGCAGGGATTCGCAAAGGGGACGCACGCGCTTGTCGTCGATTGGGGTGCCGTAACTCTCTACACCCTCAATGAACTGATGGGCATAGCCGGCCAGCTCGGTGCGGCAAGCGTGCACGCGGTCGTGTTCGCCGGACAGTTGTCGGAGCACGACGAACGTCTGGCTCGGCGCGTGCGGGCGATCGCAGCTAAACCCTCGACGCTCCCTGCGGACCTGCTGTTCTCTCTCGCGGCCGATAACGGCGAGGAAGTATCGATTCCTGCACGCATTGAGTTCCTCTCCTCGTTTCGTGTGGGATTCAGCAACGCGAGCGAGTGCGCGCCGTGCCGTCACGCGTTGGAGTATGCCCAACTCTCGCGTGATGCCCCGACCGAGTTGCTTGCCACACACGCGCTCGATCTTGCCGCCATTCTCGCGCCGCGGGATCTCGGTGAAGCGAGACAGGGCGGCGCGCAAGATGCGTTCGGGGACGAACTACGCTCCTCCGAGACGGTGGCGATCATGAGGTTCCGTGAGGATATCGAAGCCGCCGAGAGGTCTACCCAGCGACGTATCGACCTCCTCGATCGGCTGGAATCTCTGGGCCCCGAGGACACGTGCCATATCATTCGGCTCCTCCTGCTTGAACCGAGACTGCTCAAGGCGGCGCCGCTGCGGTTCAAGATCTGCCGAGCGGCAATTGCGGCTGCAGTACGGAGGAACGTCATCGCGGAGACGTTCAACGAACTGTCGGTGTCCATGCGCCGTCAACACATTATGGCATTGCGTGCCACCTCGAAGGAGGCGTTTCTGGAGCGCTTTCCGACACTGTTGCTCGCGGAGCTGCGCCGTGCCGGTGGGGAAGTCGTGGCCTATGACCTGCTGCTATCGGCCTACACGCTTCTAAGCCGGGCGTACCACCGGAACCGCGACGATCGACGCACAATCCGGCAAGCGATCGGGACCGCCATAGACCTTCTCCAGCATGAAGTGGAGCTCCTTCGAGAGGACTCTGCACTATCTGCAATGGAGACTCTGTCAGCTCTGCTCGCTGTGAACGACTATGGGCTAGCTGACCACCAACCCGAGACTCTTCAGGATGTTTGGCGTGAATTGCGCCTGCGATTCCTTCAGCCGGTTGTAGATCACCGAGCTGATGTACGGATGGGTTCGGTGGCAACTGCGGTTCGATTGCGTCGTCTGAGAGATGAAGACCGATGGGTTTCAACACTTCGCGACTGGCAGATGTCGAAGACGTTCCTCGTGGACAACGTGCTCGCGTACCTTCCACGGCTGGAGGACGTAGGGCTCGCTCACCTGTATGAAGTAGGGGCGGTCAACGACGTCGAGCGCTGGCGACGCGCGTGCAGTCCGGACGTGGTCGCTGACCTTGGCCAAGTCGAAGCGATCCTCCGTCGATTTGCGAGGCGGCCCAGCGAGGCGTTAGAGAAGACAGAGGAAGCGCATCGACTCATCGGATGGTGGCGTCGCTTCTTCTTCGATCTCGAGGGTCCCGGGGTGCTGGCGCTGATCAACGACTGCCCGTGCGCACTCGGCGCTCCGATACATGGCGCTGTCGCGCACGGAAGGGAGATCGCGGACAGCCAGAGCCGTCCGGTCGACATATCAGTCCTGGGATCGACAGACGTCCAGACCTTTGGACCCTCCACTGTCGTGGAGGCGGCCCTCCGACAGATGGTCGACAATGCACTAAAGAAGGAACATGCCGTCGGTGGAGAACTGGGGGAGGTCGTGATCGAGATTGAGGTCGGCGAGACCGATGCCGATGTCGTCGTAACGGTCCGCAACACAGGAACGCAGGTCGTCGAGCCACCCGGCCGCGGTCTATGGCACTACAACCGCCACCTTCGTCACTACGGCGCAAGTCTCGAATCGCGAGAGACGACGGCGGCGTGGACATTCGTCGTAAGCCTACGACTTGAAAAGTGGGGAGCTATCAGTAGCAAGCTCGACGAATCGGGACATCAATGACGCCTGGATCTGATCGCGACATGCAACGTCGGCTGAACGGCCTGTTGATCGACAACGAGAGTGTGTTCGCTAAGGACGCGAGCGAACTGCTCGAGGACCGCTTTGCTGCGCTTGGAGTCGACATCGGGATCACCCCGGCAGATTCCGCTGAACACGCCCGTTCCCTTCTTTCGGGGCACCACGAGCGAGCGCCATTCGACTTGGTTCTAACCGATATGATGTTTCCGCCGGTCGGTTCGCCAGACGCGCCGCAGGATCAACATGTAGCCCTCGGTAAGGACCTCATTCAGTTGGCCCGCACGGCTGGCGTTCCGGTGGTGGTTGGATTTACACAGGTCCGTCCACCACGCTTTCAGGAACTTCGCGCCGAAGCTCGGAGGTTCAAGGCTGATGACTTCTACCAGCGTGATGACCTGACGGTGGCGGAGCAGGACTCGGAGATCCGCTCGATCGTAGACTTGCTGAGAGCAAAGGTTGGCCTTCGAACCCGTGAGGAGACGGACATGGAAGCCGCTGTCGATCGGCGACGTGTAGCAGTCGTCCACGGAGCGAATGACGCAGCGCGCGTGGCCATGTTCTCCTTCCTCCGAGCGATTGACTTGGCTCCAACTGAGTTCGAAACTGCCGTGGAATGGACGGGCGAGGGATCACCCACACTGCCCAACATCCTTGACAGGTTGTTCGAGAGGACACAGGCCGTCGTCGTGCTGCTGTCGCCCGACGAACACGTTCGGCTTCATGACAGCATCGCTCTAAGCCGGGGTGGTTCGGCTGACAAAGGACTGCAGGCGCGGCCGAATGTGTACTTCGAAGCTGGTATGGCGTTTTCGCACAAGCCAGCGCGCACAGTCCTTGTCGAGCTGGGAAGGGTTCGAATTGCGAGCGATCTCGCACGGCATTCGGTCCGGCTCGATGACTCCGCAGAGCAGCGCGAGGCGCTGGCGAACCGCCTTCAGAACGCAGGATGCGCAGTGGAGCGCGGCAAGGACATGTATACGGCCGGAGAGTTTCTCGCCGCCGTAGCGCCGATGGCGAGCCCGTAAGCGGCGTGACCAGGCCGCCCTGGATGCTGCGAGGACCACGGCGACGACGAGGCCACCAGCTTGCTGTAGCCAGAACGGTCGGCACGCCGCCCAGCATCGCGCTCTGGGCCGTCCGCGCCTGTGCACACTCTTCACGTGGTCGGGCGCGAGGCGACTCCGAGCATGCCCTGGAGACCCTCTCGAGGGACACGCAGCGTTCGGCCGATCTCGATGCAGGGGAGGCCGATCTTGCCGCCGGTGGCTCGCCATTGGCGGGCGGCGGCGTAGGCGGCGTTGCGGCTGAT